>JAISUK010000045.1 GCA_031272075.1 Dysgonamonadaceae bacterium | reverse complement strand
AACCCAATAAATTAGAAAATGAGACCGCAATACCCCTGCCCAAAGGTGTGTATATCATCACCTCCGGCGGCAAAACAGGGAAAGTGATCATTTAGTAGAGACGGTGCACGCACCGTCTCTGCGATTTATTAATGATTCAATCGGGATATTGGGTACGCAGAATATGGATCTGCTCAAGAAGGCTTTTGCGAGAATCTTTGGTTTTGGACAATCCGTCTTCCAGGGTCAAAATGGCTTTTCGAAATTCACCCATTTTAAGTAAAATTTCGCTGCGGAGGATGTATAGCGATCCCATTTCCGGAGACAGAGAAATGGCTTTGTCGGCATATTGCAGTGCCCGGTTCCAGTCTTCCGTCATAAAGCAGTAGTTGGCGCCCATCAGGTTCACGATCGAGCTTTCCGGATGCAATGTCAGGTATTCGTCGAGTTTCTCCAGCGCCTTGAAAATATTGCCATTTTTCTCATACGCCTGTATCAGTTGCATCAAGTCGTTTGAAGAGATGTCTCCCAGCGAATGTTCAAATTCAAAGGCTTCAATGGCTTTTTCCATTTCGCCGATTTCTTTATACGCATTTCCCAGCCTGCTCCAGGTCTCAGGATCCAGCGGTTCTTTCTTTTGGATCTTTTCGGCGATAATCAGCGTATTTTCTCTATCTTTCAGAGCGAGGTAGCATTGAAGCAGAATCCACAAGAAATCCGGCAGTTCGCCGAGTAATCCTATCGCTTCTTCCGCCACATCGATGGAAGCGTCGAACAAGTCCACTTCAAACAAAGACTCTGCCATTGTTGCATAAATAATAAACAAGCCCTCTTCGTCAGGGGCATAGCGTTCTTTCGCTTTCCCGAAAAAATTGAACGCGTCTTCTTCCATCCCCAAATGAAGCAATGCGGAAATTTTGTGGCTGTCTACCCAAGTTTGCGGGAAATCGCTGTATTTTTCGGAATAGATCAGCAAATCGTTCCACATCTCATAATCATTGAGAAGGATGAGGATTTCCATGATCAGGTCTTCGTTCTCAGGGTACAATATAAACGCATAATTGATAGACTGTTTCGCTTTCTCGATTTCTCCTTCGGATAGATAGATATTGACAATGTCGCAAAGTTCATCCACGTCGTAATAACCGGGATTCTGCCCTTCATTCAAAGCAGTATCCCAGGTATCAAAGAAATCGGGAAAAGAATCTTCCGATTCATCGAAATCGTCATCAAAATAATCGGATTCAAACATTTTAATTCGTTGCGTGTTGTAGATTCTCTTTAATTTTTGTCCATGAATCTTTTAATGGAACTGTCCGATTGAATACCAACCGATTTGGCTCCGAATCGGGATCAACATTGAAATAGCCCAACCGTTGAAACTGGAAATTATCGTACGGCTTCACGTTTTGCAGTTCGGCTTCAACCTTGCAGTCTGTCAGTATCTTTAGCGAATCGGGATTGAGCAACTCCCTGAAATCCACGTCTTTTTCATCGCCGGGGTTTTCTATCTTGAACAAACGATCGTACAAGCGAACTTCGGCGGTGATGCTGTGTTGAACGGAAACCCAGTGGATGGTGCCTTTCACTTTTCGGTTGCTGCCGGGCATGCCGCTCCGCGTCTCCGGATCATACGTTGCATAGACCTCGACAATATTCCCGTCGGGGTCTTTTTTGCAACCCGTACAATTCACGATGTAGGCATTTTTCAAGCGGACTTCCCGACCTGGCGTCATGCGGAAAAAGGCCTTTGGCGCATCGTCCAGGAAATCCTCTTTCTCGATATACAATTCGCGGGTAAATGCAATCTGATGGCTGCCCATCGCTTCGTCTTCAGGATTATTGACGGCCTCCATCATTTCCGTTTTTCCTTCGGGATAGTTTGTGATAATCAATTTCACAGGATCGAGCACAGCGGAGACACGTTTGGCTTTCCGATTGAGATCTTCCCGGATGGAATGTTCCAAAAGTGCAACGTCGATGACCCCGTCGAACTTGGTGTAGCCGATTTTGTCTATGAATGAGTGAATGGATTCGGGCGTGTATCCCCTGCGTCGCAAGCCGCAGATCGTCGGCATTCGCGGGTCATCCCAACCGCTCACCAGTTTTTCTTGCACCAGTTGAAGCAGTTTTCGCTTGCTCATCATCGTATAGGTGAGATTCAGGCGGTTAAATTCGTATTGATTCGGGCGATACGCGCCGTCTTCGGGATGAAGGCGTTTCAGTTCGTCGACAAACCAGTCATACAAAGGCCGGTGAACGACAAATTCCAAGGTACAGATAGAATGGGTCACACCTTCAAAATAGTCGCTTTCGCCATGTGCAAAATCATACATCGGATAGGCTTTCCAGGTGGAGCCGGTACGGTGATGCGGGTACATGATCACGCGGTAGATGATCGGATCGCGGAAGTGCATGTTGGAAGAAGCCATGTCGATTTTAGCGCGCAATACCATCGACCCTTCGGGGATTTCTCCACGGTTCATCTTTTCAAACAACGCCAGATTTTCCGCGATTGGACGGTTTCGGAAAGGGCTTTCCGTTCCGGCCTGCGTCGGGGTCCCTTTTTGTTTGGCAATCTCTTCCGAGGATTGTTCGTCGATATAGGCCTTTCCGGCTTTGATAAGCTCTACGGCGAAGTCCCACAACTGCTGGAAATAATCGGACGCATAGTAGACATTTCCCCACTCGTAGCCCAACCAACGGATGTCTTCCATGATAGAATCGACATATTCCACGTCTTCCTTGAGTGGATTTGTATCGTCGAACCGCAGGTTACATACGCCGCCATACTTCTGTGCGATACCAAAATCGATGCATATCGCTTTCGCATGGCCGATATGTAAATACCCATTGGGTTCCGGCGGGAATCGTGTTTGGATTCGCCCGTCGTTTTTCCCTTCGGCCAAGTCTTTCTCGACAATTACTTCGATGAAATTGAGGCTTTTCTTATTCCCTTCGTTCGGATTCGTCATCTCTTCCATAACCATTCAAATATAATGAAGTTGCAAAATTACATATTTTTCAACAAATGTTCTAAGTTATCGCCTAATTCCGACATGGAGGGCAATACAACATTCGCGCCTGCATCCGATAAAACTTGGGCGGACAAAGGGCCTGTATTGACTCCGATGGTATAAATTCCTGCAGCTACGGACGCTTCAATCCCCAGCGGGGCATTTTCCACAACGACAGCTTCGTCGGGCGAAACTCCGGCTTTCTCCAAGCCTTTCAGATACGGTTCCGGATGCGGTTTGCCGTATTGCACATCGTATGCAGTGATCATTTTTTCCCGATCGAACATGCCCGGAAAATCTGTATTCAGCTTCTCAAACAGCGATAATTGTCCTGACCCCGTAACAATAATCCGTTGTAACCCGTTGCGTTTCGTTTTTTGCAAAACGTCCCAAGCGCCCGGCATCGGCTTGGCGCCGTCTTTCGAGAGTTCGACAAAACGTTGCGCTTTCTTGTCGTAGAGCGATTGCTGTTCTGCCATCGTCGCTTCACGCCCGAAATACTGTTGAAACAGGATATTGATTGTAGAATAGCCTGTCCGTCCTTCAAACAGATAGTATGTTTCGATAGGAGGCGTTATTCCCACAGATGACATTGTTTCATGCCAAGCGAGGACATGGGCGGACATTGAATCGTAGAGAACGCCGTCCATGTCAAATAATATTGCTTTGATCGTCAATTGTTTATTCGGTTTAAAATTGCTTCATGCGCCGCCTCGTATCCGGGTTTATTGAGCAATGCAAACATATTGCGTTTGTAAGCCTCTACTCCCGGCTGATCGAACGGATTGACGCCCAACAGGTATCCGCTGATTCCACAGGCTTTCTCGAAAAAATACAACAATTGTCCGAGGAAATAATCGTTGAGTTCGGGAAGTTCAATTTTGAGGTTGGGCACGCCGCCATCTACATGCGCCAATTGCGTACCGAGTTCGGCCATTTTGTTCACATCATCTACCCGTTTGCCGGCCAGGAAATTCAAGCCGTCGAGGTCTTCGAGGTCTTCGGGAATGTCCAATTCGCGCTGTGGTCGTTTCACCGAAATCACCGTTTCAAAGATACTCCTTTCGCCGTCCTGAATCCACTGTCCCATCGAATGTAGATCGGTAGTGAAATCTACCGAAGCGGTAAAAATCCCCTTGTGTTCTTTCCCTTCGCTTTCTCCGTACAATTGCTTCCACCATTCCGAGACGTAATGCAGTTTGGGATGAAAATTCGCCAGGATCTCTATTTTCTTTCCGTTTTTATACAATTCGTTACGAACTGCCGCATACAGAGCGGCCGGATTTTCGGCAAAAGGGACTGTCGCGTCCGTAGCCTGCTCCATTGCCGCTGCACCCGCAACCAACTGCCGGATGTTGAGACCTGCCAACGCGACAGGTAGCAGTCCCACGGGAGTCAGCACGGAAAAGCGGCCGCCCACATCGTCCGGAATGACAAATGTTTTATATCCCTCGTTTGTTGCCAACGTTCGCAATGCGCCACGAGCCTTATCGGTAATCGCTACGATTCGATCTTTCGCAACGGACTTTCCGACAGCATTTTCCAGTTGTTTCCGCAGGATACGAAAAGCCAACGCCGGCTCGGTGGTAGTCCCGGACTTGGAAATATTGACAATCCCGAATTGTTTGTTTTTCAGGAACTCCGATAATTCGTATAAATAATCTTCGCTGATATTGTGACCGGCGAACACGATGAGCGGATTGCCGCTACGCGCGTTAAAATGATCAAAACTTCCGGACAAAGCTTCGATGACCGCTTTTGCACCCAGATAGCTGCCGCCGATTCCAACAACCACGACCACTTCACAACTCTGCCTGAGCTTTTGTGCAGTCGCTTCGATATCGTCCAATTCGGAAACGGTGATGGAAGCAGGGAGGTGCAACCAACCCAGGAAATCATTGC
The DNA here is from genome assembly GCA_031272075.1 of Dysgonamonadaceae bacterium. GTDB lineage: Bacteria > Bacteroidota > Bacteroidia > Bacteroidales > Azobacteroidaceae > BNXB01. The sequence goes on along the minus strand of JAISUK010000045.1, from coordinate 16,958 downwards.
CTTTTCCTGTGCCGTTGTGCAATGCGGCGATGCATGCTTTCACTTGCTGTTCTTGTGCGAATACTTGTTTCCTACCAATAAAATCCAATGATTTATCAAAATTAAAAGTCAATTGTTTCATACGTCAATAATTATTTTAAAAAAGTCGTATGGAACTCGCATGTCATTATTGTCATCAACTTGGATGTTTGAAAATCATGCTCGTTTCATTATTACTGTTATTTTCAATCAATTTGTTTCATATTGCGAGATGATGTCATTTGAATGTTTCAGTTAAACGTTTGATCACGGGAATTGGCGGCTTACGTTCATACAAAATGGAATAGATTGCCTCCATAATGGGCATATTTACTGCATATTGTTCATTGATTTCTTTGATACATTTGGTCCCAAAATAGCCTTCGGCAATCATCTCCATTTCCAATTGCGCCGTTTTAACGGAATAACCTTTCCCGATCATGGTTCCGAAGATACGATTACGGCTGAAACGGGAGTAGGCCGTAACGAGCAAATCGCCCAGGTAAGCCGAATCACAGATATTTCGTTCGACCGGCGATACCGCATTGATAAAACGTTCCATCTCCACAATGGAATTGGAGATAAAAATGGCTTGAAAGTTGTCGCCGTATTTCAATCCGTGGCAGATGCCCGAAACGATCGCGTAGACATTTTTCAGGACAGAAGCATATTCAACTCCCATCACATCATGACTCACCGAAGTTTTCACGAAATGTGTGCGAAACATTTCGGCAATGACGTCCGCATTGTGTTCGTCCTTGCAGGTGATGCTCAAGTAAGACAGCCGTTCCAGGGCGACTTCTTCCGCATGACACGGACCGCCCAATACGGCGATATTGGCCGGATCGACATGGTAGACATTGGAAAAATATTCCGACACCAGCATATTTTCGTCAGGCACAATTCCTTTGATAGCCGAAACGATAAACTTGTCATTCATCGGCGTTTTCAATTTCTTCAGATGTTGTTTAAGAAAAGGGGAAGGAATTGCAAAAATCAATGTATCGGATTCTTTTACCACTTGATTGATATTATCAAAAAATTGAATCCGATTGATATCGAAATTAATGCCCGTCAGATAAGCGGGATTATGTCCAAGCAGTTTAAAATCGGTTATTCTGTCGGGACGGCGCATATACCAATTAAAATTATCTTGGGTCTTCGAGATAATTTTGGCAATCGCTGTAGCCCAGCTCCCGCCTCCCATGATAGCAACTTTTCCTGGTAAATTCATACATTCATTTTTTTGTGGTTTCAAACCATTATTATTCATTTGCCGAAGGCAGATGAATCTTTTCGGGACGCATTTGCGGAAAGAAAAGCACTTCCTGGATGGAGGTCTGTCCGGTCAAGAGCATGACCAGTCGGTCCATTCCGATGCCCATTCCCGATGTGGGGGGCATCCCATATTCAAGTGCGCGTAAGAAATCATAGTCGATAAACATCGCCTCGTCGTCCCCTTTTTCCGACAACCGGAGTTGTTCTTCAAACCGTTCACGCTGATCAATCGGATCGTTCAATTCGGAATACGCATTCGCCAATTCTTTGCCGTTAACCATCAATTCAAACCGTTCGGTCAGCGCAGGATTTGCGCGATGCGCCTTGCAGAGCGGCGACATTTCTTTCGGATAATCGGTAATAAAAGTCGGCTGAATATAATTGCTTTCGCATTTTTCGCCAAACAGTTTGTCGATCAGTTTACCTTTTCCCATTGTCGCGTCTTGTTCGACATGCAGCGATTTGCAGGCCTCGCGAAGGGCTTCCTCGCTCATGCCGGAAATATCGATGCCGGTGTATTCCTTGATGGAGTCCGTCATCGTCACCCGGCGGTAAGGCGCCTTGAAGTCGATGACATTGTCTCCGACTTTGACTTGCGTTGTTCCCAATACTTCCAGGCAGACTTTTTCCAACAATTGTTCGGTAAATGCCATCATCCAATTGTAATCCTTGTAGGAGACATAGATCTCCATGACCGTAAATTCAGGATTATGCACCCTGTCCATGCCTTCATTGCGGAAATTGCGGGAAAATTCGTACACGCCTTCAAACCCGCCGACTATCAGTCGTTTCAGATACAATTCATCGGCGATGCGCAAATACAATGGGATATCCAGTGCGTTGTGATGCGTGATGAACGGACGGGCGGCGGCGCCTCCCGGAATGGTCTGCAAAACCGGTGTGTCCACTTCGATGTATCCACAGGCATTGAAGAAATCACGCATGGTGTTGAATATCTTCGTGCGTTTGAGAAAGATATCTTTGATCCGGTCGTTGACGATCAGGTCTACATATCGCTGTCGGTAGCGCTGTTCGGGATCCTCAAAGGCATCGTAGGCCACACCGTCTTTGTATTTCACAATCGGAAGGGGGCGCAACGATTTGGACAGGATGGTAATGGCCTTTGCGTGGACGGAAATTTCTCCCATTTGTGTACGGAACACGTATCCTTCGACGCCTACAAAATCACCGATATCCAACATTTTTTTGAATACGGTATTATAAAATTCCTTATCTTCGCCCGGACAGATATCATCGCGGGTCACATAAATCTGAATCCTGCCCTTCGAATCCTGGAGTTCCATAAAAGTGGCTTTGCCCATGATTCGTCGGGTCATGATTCTCCCTGCCACGACCACGTCGCGCGGGGGCTTATCGTCTTCAAACGCTTCTTTGATATCCAAAGAGAATGCGTTTGTAGGGTATTCTTCCGCAGGATAGGGGTTTATCCCCATACGGCGCAATTCTTCAAGGCTTTTTCGGCGAAAGGATTCCTGTTCGTTTAATTCATGTAAATCCATCAAATATTCTTCAAATTTTGTGCAAAGGTATCATTATTAGACGAAAAAACACAACTAATTCGATTCTTTTCTCCGAATAACACGGAATTTTACTTCCATGATTCTGCACTTCAATCACCTTGCGGCATCTCATTCAGATGTTTACGGATTGCTTCCCGTTGGTAGGACGCATCGGGATTATCCAACACCGTAGCTGTCTTCGTCAACAGCGAGCGAACGGTTTCGCCCTTGTATTCCGGATGACTCAATGCGATATTCATGACGACATTCGCTGCCGTTTGTTGCAACACTTTGTCGTCCAAATAATTACCTGCGTAAATCAATGCCTGCAACGTGCCCGTATTTCCTATTTTGCGCAGGATGCCGTTACGTTGTTCATCTTCCTGGGCATGTTCCATCGCCTCGCTCAGATAGCCGGTTTTTTCTTCAGGTGTAAATTCCGGACTGTCGAGCAACGTGAGATAAGCTTCAAAAGCGAGCGATTTGGCGATTCCCCGATCGTACAGATACCCTTCTTTCAAGATCGGGAGCGCTTGCTTGCTGCCGGTGCTTCCCAATAGCTTATAATAGCGGTATTGCTTGTCTGTTGGAGCGGCTTTCATTTGCGAATTGACTGCTTCAAACTGTGAATCGGACGACTGATTCCCCAGCGCGGCAATGATCGCCTGTTGCAGTGGCGTAATCGCATCTATCGCCGAATTGTTCAACAGGTTGAACAATGCAGGCAAATCTTTTTCCAGAACCACATCTTTCAGTGCTTTAAACGCCGCTGACTTGACCACTGAATTGGGGTCTGCGAGACGAGAGAACACTTCTCCGGAATAGCGATCCGCTTTGCGAGCAGCCAACAGATCCAATGCCGCCACAATGCCGGCATTTTTGGCTTTCCCCATCGCATATGCCACGTCAGGACAAATATCTCCGTCAAAGGATTTTAAGGTGATGGTACCCAGCGCTATCTGCTGGAGGTCTTCGCTTGTCAATAGATCTGCCAAGGCAGGAATGACGGATTCGTCGCCTGTCTTGACCAGACCCAGCCCCGCAGCCATACTGATTTCGGAATCCTCGTCATTCAGGTAGGCAGATAAAGTCTGAACCGACAACGGATTGGGACAATTCCCAAACCAATTGAGGATATCAATCTGGGTTTCTGCGTCGGCTTTCTCTAATTTTTCGACGATCCCGATGAGCAACGACTCATCGCCATTTTCGGGAACAGACGCCAAAGCCACATTCCTGAAAGCGCGGTTGGGGTCGGCCAAAGCTTTAAGGATCTGCTTGTCGCGTGCGTGGGGGTCGGCGGCCTGCAACAAGATTTCTAACGCTGCCATACGGCTATGAGCCTGTCCGGCTTTCGTCGCTTTTTTCAACAGATCGGCAGCCGCCTTGCCGGAGGTCTTTGTGTCGCCTTGCTCCAGCAGCCTTTTTATCAACAAAATATATGCTTCATTCGCTCCGGTATACTCGGTCGTATACCCGACTTTTTTTGCCAGGTCTCCCAATTTGGAGAGTGACTTTTTGGTGCCGCAATGACTTAGGGCATACAACACAGCTTTGTCCAGATCGCGATCGCCGCCGCCAAGCAGCGCTTGTAGCGTTTTCTCTTCCAACGGCAATGCGAGATCGCCCAACGCATAGACGATACTTTTCTGATTCGTTGCATCGGCCAACGACAATGCGCTCAACAAAGCCGTCTGCACTGCCGTTCCACCGATGGATTTCAATGCAGCCAAGGCGGGAGCAGACAGCTCGTTATCAGACAAGCAAGCCGTCAGCGCAGGCAGGCTTTCGACACTTCCGATGATCGCCAACTGACGTAAAATAAAGGCTTTTACCTGCTTATTCGTCATTGAATCAAGCACTTTGCCAAAAGCAGCCGCCAGCATGGACTGTTCTTTTTCTCTTCCTTCAGCGGAAACATAGCGGCTCAGTCCGTTCAGGGCATATTCGGCGCGAATCGCCGTTTCATCGGCAGGGAGTTTCATCATTTTCACCATCATGAGCACTCCTTCTTCGCCTGTGGAGAGAAGATTGGTCATGAGTTGATCATACTGTTGTTGCTGAGGCGCCGGCAACTGCGACAAAGCATCTGTAATTGTAGCGGAAACCGCACTGTTTTGGGGAGATTGCGCAACCAGGAGGCAGCAATTCAGCAGTAATATTCCAAGGATATAATTAATTTTCTTCATTTGTTCAAAATTTGTATTAGATACGCCACGGAGCCCTCATCGGTTGATCAAGCAAACAATTTGCGGCCTCGTCATTGAGAAATACCAGTTTTTCAGGATCAAAATGCAGCGTCCGGTTCAGTTGGAGCGCAACAACGCCCATATTCACGATCGTAGCGGAACGGAAACCGTTGACTTCGTTCAATGCGAATTTCTGTCTTGTCCGCACACTCTCCATGAAGTCGGTAATTTGCAGTTCGGGATCGGGAAAATCGGCTAATTTTTTCTGCCAATCGGGAATATCACAAACAAAATTCTTAAAGACTTTTCCGTTAGGGCCTTCGATGTACGGGGTGTCGGGGGTGCCGAAATCGCCGCCCCACAAGATGATCTTGCATCCATCTTGATAGGTATAGGTGATCGAGCGCCAAGTTCCTACTGCATCGTGATGCTGTTGCGGGGCATCTACTTCCACTTTGACAGGGCTGTCATCGTCCTTGCCCAGTAAATACTGCACGGGGTCGATATAGTGTTGTCCCATATCGCCCAATCCTCCTCCGTCGTAATCCCAATAGCCACGAAACGTTTGGTGGACGCGGTGCGGATTATACGGTTTGTATGGAGCCGGCCCCAGCCACAGATCGTAATCAAGGGCAGCGGGGACCTGCTGTGGAGCGAGCGATTCTTCGCCCACCCAGAAAAATTTCCAGTCAAAACCGGTATGTTTGCTGATGGTCACTGTCAGCGGCCACCCCAACATTCCGCTTTGAATTAATTTCTTGAGCGGTTTTACGGTTGTTCCCAATCCGTAGAACTGGTCCGTGAAACGAAACCAGGTGTTTAGCCTGAAAATACGCCCGTATTGCTGCATGGCTTCAACCACGCGTTTCCCTTCACCGATAGTCCGCGTCATCGGTTTTTCACACCATACGTCCTTACCGGCTTTTGCTGCTTCCACCGACATGATTCCATGCCAATGGGGAGGCGTAGCGATATGCACGATATCGACATTCTTATCCAGGATCAATTCCCTGAAATCGGAATACGCCGCGAGTTTGTCTTTCGATAATTGTTGACCCAAGGCTAAATGTTCCTTGTCTACATCACAAATGGCCACCAGGCGGGTATTTCCGTAATTTACATGTCCCCGACCCATCGAGCCGACGCCGATGATGCCTTTAGTGAGTTGATCACTGGGGGGTATGAAGCCCGCTCCGAGCACGTGACGGGGCACAATCGTAAAAAGTGCGACGCCCCCGATTGTTTTCAAAAAAGTCCTTCTGTTTGTATTCATATATTTAGAATTAGTTTTAAAGGGAAACAAATGTAGTAATAATTTTTTGATATTTTTTCCATGTATCGCATTTTCCTTAAATTTGCCTGTCAAAGTTGATATTTCACTGAACAATAGAAAAAGAGTGCTATGCTTGCTCCATTTTTATATAAAGATACGATTGAAGCCGGTTGTGATGAGGCGGGGCGCGGTTGCCTGGCAGGGGCTGTGTTTGCCGCTTCGGTCATCTTGCCGACTGGTTTTGAATGTGAAGAATTGAACGATTCCAAGCAACTCACCGAGAAACAACGATATCGTTTGCGCCCGACGATCGAACGGGAAGCGCTGTCGTGGGCAGTCGGCATCGTGTATCCCGACGAAATTGACCGTATCAACATCTTGAATGCTTCCATTCTGGCGATGCACCGCGCAATACGGCAGCTAAAGATTATGCCGCAACATTTGTTGATCGACGGGAATCGCTTCCGGCCTTATCCGGCCATCCCGCATACCTGTATCGTCAAGGGCGACGGCAAATACCTGTCGATCGCGGCGGCATCCGTACTGGCCAAGACCTATCGCGACGACTACATGATGCAATTGCATCAAGAATACGATTGCTACGGCTGGGATAAAAACAAAGGATACCCGACTGCACAGCACCGCCAAAGCATCGAACGTCACGGAACGACGCCCTATCACCGCTTGTCGTTCACGCTTTTGCCTTCGCCTTCGCAGCAATTGTCGCTGGATTTTTAGCCAATCTTACGCTCAATCCACTTCCTGGCATTGACAAACGCTTCCATCCAAGGCGTTATCTCATCAGTCATAGACCGTTCGCGCGGATAGTAGGCGCACTGCCAAGGGAAGATTGCCCGTTCCAGGTGCGGCATCATCGCCAGGTGACGACCGTCTTTAGAACAGATCGCAGCGGCAGAAAAGTCCGATCCGTTGGGATTTCCCGGATATTCATCGTAGATATATCGTGCAACGATGTGATATTTGGAGGCCTTGTAGGGAAAGGTGAATTTCCCTTCGCCATGCGCAACCCAAATTCCCAGTTTGGATTTGGAAAGGGATCCAAACATGATTGATCTGTTTTTCGGAATCGATACGCCAATAAATGCCGATTCAAATTTATGGGAATTGTTATGCTGCATTTTCACTTTCTTCTTGTGTTCCGGATAGACCAGGTCTAATTCGGTCATCAGTTGGCATCCGTTGCAGATGCCGAGACTCAGGGTGTCTTTCCGGGCGTAAAAGCCTTTCAAGGCATTGCGCGCATTTTCGTTGTAACGGAATACGCCCGCCCATCCTTTGGCCGAGCCGAGCACGTCGGAATTGGAAAAGCCGCCGCAAAAGACGATCATATTCACATCTTCCAACGTTTCGCGGCCGGAAGCCAAATCCGTCATATGAACATCTTTTACTTCAAATCCGGCCAGGAAGAGCGAATAGGCCATTTCCCGTTCGCCGTTTGTGCCTTTTTCGCGTATGATTGCCACCTTGATGCCGGACGACTGTCGTTGGGAGGCGGAAAGTCCGAATTGCGATAACTGTCCGGCGAAAGTCGGGGTAAAACGGTATTGTAAAGGTTGTTTTTTATAATTGTCGAAACGAAGTTTGGCGGCTTCCAATCCGGACTGTTCGCAATCGAGCAGAAAGGAGGAGCGGAACCACACCTCGCGCAGCCGATCGATATCGAACGGATACTGAATACCTTCCTTATTAATCTTCAGGAAACGTTTGGCGGTCGTTTTCCCGATCCTTTCAAAAGCAATTCCGTGTTCATTGAGCAAATTCTCCACCGCTTTCCTCTCGCGCACCTGGATGATGATTCCGGGATTTTCAGCGAACAAAATTTTGACCGGATCTTTTTCTTTGAGCCTGTCCAGGCTGATTTCCATTCCTCCGCTCATATTGGCGAAGCACATCTCCAGCATTGTGACGATCATTCCGCCTGCGGAGATGTCGTGGCCTGCCAGGATCAGATTCCGGTCGACCAATTCCTGTACGGCATTGAATGCGGAAACAAAATAGTCGGCATCGCGGACGGTCGGCGCTTCATTGCCCAGACAATTCAGCGATTGGGCAAAGGCGGAGCCTCCCAGTTTCAGGCGATCGAACGAAAAATCGATATAATAGATCGCGAGTCCCCGTTTGGGAACGACTACCGGCGACACAATCTTGCGGATGTCGGCGACTTCCGCTCCTGCCGAAATAATCACCGTACCGGGCGCATACACCTTGTCGTCCCCGTATTTTTGCGTCATCGACAACGAATCCTTTCCGGTTGGGATGTTAATCCCCAGATTACATACAAATTCGGAACAGGCTTCCACCGCACGGTATAATCGGGCGTCTTCGCCGGGATTTTTACATGGCCACATCCAGTTAGCGCTCAAAGAAACACTCTGCAATTGCGCTTTCAAGGGCGCGAAGACGATGTTTGTCAATGCTTCGGCAACGGACAATACCGAACCCGCAACAGGATTGATCAATGCTGCTTGCGGGGCGTGACCGACAGAAACTGCAATCCCTTTTTCGCCCCGGTAGTCGAGAGCGACGGCGCCCAAGTCGCTCAGAGGCAACTGGATTTCACCCTGGCATTGTTGGCGGGCAACGCGGCCTGTGACTGAGCGGTCGACTTTATTGGTCAGCCAGTCTTTGCATGCGACAGCTTCCAATTGCAGCACATTTTCCAGATAATGCAGTATATGATCGGCGCTGTATTCCAGCGGCCTGAATGTTTCTTCCAACGATTGGTCTTTCATTATCGTTCGCGGCGGTTTGCCGAAGAAATCTTCCAGCGAGAGATCCAATGGCCGTTGGCCGTCTTTTTGCTCAAACACCAGTTGCATATCGCCGGTAGTCTCTCCAATGGTGTACATGGGGGCGCGTTCGCGTTCGGCAATGCGTTTCACCCATTCCAGGTCTTTGGCTTTGAGCAACAATCCCATGCGTTCCTGGCTTTCGTTGCCGATGATTTCTTTGGCCGAGAGGGTAGGATCTCCAATGGGCAAATTCGCCATATCGATCTTCCCTCCTGTAGTTTCAACCAGTTCCGACAGGCAATTCAAATGGCCGCCGGCGCCATGGTCATGGATGGAAACGATCGGATTGCAGTCTGACTCCGCCAGGCTGCGAATGACATTGGAGACACGTTTTTGCATCTCGGGATTTGCCCGTTGCACGGCATTCAACTCAATGCCGCTTTGGTATTCGCCGGTATCGACTGAAGAGACAGCGCCGCCTCCCATGCCGATGCGGTAATTATCTCCACCCAGCAGGACGATTTTCTCGTTCGGTTGAGGATTGTCTTTCAATGCGTCGCGCCGGTTTCCGTAACCGACACCTCCGGCGAGCATGATCACTTTGTCGTAAGCGAATTTCTTTCGATTTTCTTCGTGTTCGAGGGTCAATAAAGATCCGCAAATCAGTGGTTGCCCGAATTTATTGCCGAAATCGGAAGCGCCGTTGGAGGCTTTGATCAGAATTTGCTTGGGAGTTTGGTATAACCAGTTGCGGGGTTGTATGGATTTTTCCCAAGGACGGTCTTCCGCCGTTCGGGGATATGAAGTCATGTAAACCGCTGTTCCGGCAATCGGCATGGAAGCTTTTCCGCCGCCGAGGCGGTCTCGAATTTCCCCGCCGCTACCGGTGGAGGCGCCATTAAACGGTTCAACGGTAGTCGGGAAATTATGCGTCTCCGCCTTCAAAGAAATCACAGTTTCGATCGGCTTGACGGCAAAAAAGTCGGGTTTGTCCGCCGAAAGCGGGGCGAACTGTTCGACAACAGGACCCAGATTGAATGCTACATTGTCTTTGTAAGCGGAAACCAATTGATTGGGATTGAGTTCCGACGTCTTTTTTATCAACTGAAACAGCGTACTTTGCATTTCTTCTCCGTCGATAATAAAAATCCCGTTAAAGATCTTGTGGCGGCAATGTTCGGAATTGACTTGCGAAAAACCGAAAATCTCACTGTCGGTAAGTCTCCTGCCCAGTCGAGTGCTTACTTGCTCCAGATACTCAATCTCATCACGGCTTAGCGCCAGTCCTTCCTTTTTGTTGTACAGCGCGATATCGCTTATTTCGATAATCGGTTCTGGCTTTTTATTTATGGTGAAAATATCCTGCCCGATCCCTTTGTAGATGCGTTGCAGCATCGGATCGTGCTCGGAGTCTTTCCCACTGACGACGAAAAATTCCTCAATGCGAACGATGCACTGGATACCCATGCTCTGTGTAATTTCAACAGCATTGGTGCTCCAGGGGGAAACCATCTCGCGACGGGGACCCAAGAACCAATCATCCAGATGGTCTTTTGCGATCAGCTTTGCATCACCGAATAACCATCTCAACTTATCAATGTCATCTTTCGACGGTTTGCTGATCGTGTCGATAACAATGATGGTTTTTGCTTTGGTTTGAAAGAAAAATATCATATCAAGAACGCGCTAATTGTTGTTACTTAACGGAAGGACAAAGTTAGCAATTTTTTTTATTTAATTTACAATGATTCGTGTATTTATCGACAGCGAACTTTCCGCGCCCAGGGTCTATTTCATACACTATCGCACAATTAACGGATATGTATCTTTTCTAATCATTTTTACTTTCAATTCATTAGATAATAATAAATTTCACGAAAAAAACTTGTTTATTTGGTGAAATCAATTACCTTTGTCGCGAACATTTGAGTATTTTATGACAGAGTTATTATTATTTTTCGATTCGATTCGTATTTTATTATTTCCCTGCGATAATTCCTCATCTGGTTATTAATTTTTATTTATATTTTTATTTTAACGGAATGAACATTTTTATTGCAGGTTTAAGTTTTAAAGTGAATGATGCTGATTTGGCCGCTCTTTTTGAAGAATACGGCGCAGTGAGTACAGCAAAAGTGATCGCAGATCGTCACACCGGCAGATCCAAAGGTTTTGGATTTGTTGAAATGGATGATAACGAAGCGGCTTCCAAAGCCATTTCGGAATTAAATGGAGCGGAATATGACGGCAGGACAATCTCTGTGTCGGAAGCGCGCCCCAGGGAAGAACGCCCAAGTCGCGATTACGGGAACAACCGAGGTGGCGGCTACAACAGGAACAGGTATTAATCTTTTCCGGGCTATTCAATCGAATTATCTAAAACACAATTTTGTGAAGCGTATCGTTTGCGGTACGCTTTTTTTATGACCACTAACGGTATCACCCCAAGTGATGCTTGTCCGAATATAAATTTTCATCCAACACAAGCGGAGGATTTCACTTCCACCCCCATTTCAAACAAACCGGCTTCGCAATGGAGTAATCGGTGGCTATAAGATGCAATAATCCGGTATTTTCATCGCGTTCGAAAACTTGAATGGAATTGCTGTGGCTACACGCACAAAGCAGGTATTTCCCGTTCGGACTGATAATAAAATTACGCGGATGAATATCGGTTTTTTGCTCGCCGACTTTCGTCAGCATTCCGCTCGTAACGTCTATTTCAAAAATGGCGATACCATCGTTCTGCAAACGGTTAGAAGAATAAAGAAAACGTCCGTCGGGCGAAATATGGATATCGGCGCTGCCTTTGCGAGGCGAGACAGTTGTAGTGTCCGACGCTACAGCCTGAATGGCGGTTAATTGCCCATCATTTGCGGAATATTTTAAAGCATCCACCATGCCCGAAAGTTCGTCGATGCAATACAAAAATTTTCCTGATGGATGGAATGTTAAATGACGCGGTCCTGAACCGGCAGTGAGGGCGGTTGCCACTGTATAATTTCCTGATATTAATGTTTTTATGTTATCAGCATTAATTGTAAAACGATAAATCAAATCTTTTCCAAGATCGGTGGCAAACAGATAGCGACCATCGGGCGAGAACTGCACGGTATGCAGACGCGATGCGGGTTCCGAAATAGCATTAAAATCGACTAGCCGACACAAAGGCTCAATTGTGCCATCATCCGAAAGCGGGAAAACTGTGATGCTTCCGCCACTGTAATTGGCGGTTACGATGAACTTCCCGGTGTTGTCCGCATTGATAAAACAGGGATGCGCCCCGTTGGTCGGCTGACTGTTAAGATATTTCAGCGTATTGGTTTTGCCGTCGAACAAAAAAGCGCTGACCGCTCCTTCCAGTGTTTCATTCACTGAATACACATATTTATTGTCCTCTGAGACGACAAGATACGAAGGATTTTGAATGTTTTCCCCGCGAATATCATTCAGAAATATCAAACTTCCGTCTTTTTGATTGAAATTGAAAACGGAAATACAGGGATCCTCACCGGTAGAATAAGCGCCGGCAAACAGAATGACCTCGTCACGAATACTTGCACCCGATTTGCACGAAAACAAGCATGCGACGGATACACAAAAAATAAATAAGCGTTTCATACGTCAATAATTAGCTGGCAAGTCATTGTCTCATCAGCAAAATACATCCTGTTTATGTAAAATAATACCATTGCAAGTATCAGATTTATTTTAAGCCGTGAAGGTAAAGATAATAATTTAATACCCAAACTTTTTCAATTGTTTTTTGAAGAAAAATGCGGATTATTGGTTAAAAAAGTGTTTCTTTGCGAAAAAAAATCAAAGCAGATGAATCAGCAACGTTATGATCAACGAGGTGTTTCCGCAACGAAAGAAGAGGTGCACCGAGCGATTAAAAACACGGATAAAGGGCTTTTCCCGAAAGCGTTTTGTAAAATTATTCCCGATATTTTAGGCAAAGACCCGGCGTATTGCAACATCATGCATGCCGACGGTGCAGGGACTAAATCTTCTTTGGCTTACGTCTATTGGAAAGAAACCGGCGATCTGTCCGTATGGAAAGGCATTGCGCAGGATGCCCTGGTGATGAATCTGGACGATTTGCTGTGCGTCGGCGCCACAAGCGATATATTACTCTCTTCTACAATCGGGCGTAATAAACAGCTGATTCCGGAAGAAGTCATCGCCGCCATTATCAACAGCACCAACGAATTGTGCGAAGAACTGTCGCAGATGGGGATACACATCCATCCCACGGGAGGAGAGACAGCCGATGTGGGCGACCTGGTGAGGACAATTATTGTGGACAGCACCGTCACCTGTCGCATGCGACGTTCGGAGGTCATCAATAATGCCAATATCAGGGAAGGCGATGTGATTGTCGGACTGAGTTCATCGGGTCGCGCTGTATACGAAAAAGCATACAACGGAGGGATGGGCAGCAATGGATTGACTTCAGCGCGGCATGACATCTTCGCGCATTACCTGGCAACGAAATACCCGGAAAGCTATGATCCTGCCATCCCTGCATCGCTGGTTTATTCCGGCAACAAACGATTGACGGATGAGATAGCCGGATTGGGTATCGATGCCGGCAAACTGGTGCTATCTCCGACCCGCACGTATGCTCCTGTGCTGAAACTAATACTGGATACAATGCGCAGCCGGATTCACGGGATTGTCCATTGCTCCGGAGGCGCACAGACGAAAATCCTTCATTTCGTCGATAACCTGCTGGTCGTCAAAAACAACCTATTCCCCTTGCCTCCGCTTTTCAGACTCATACAGGAACAATCGAATACCGATTGGAAAGAAATGTACCGCGTGTTTAACATGGGGCACCGCATGGAAATTTATCTTTCTGAAACAGACGTCGAAGCAGCCATCCAAATCTCGCAAGCGCAGGGTATCGAAGCGCAAATCATCGGCCATGTCGAGGGTGCAAACACCAAGAAATTGATTATCGAAAGTGAATACGGGCATTTCGAGTATTAACAAACCATACAACGACTTCGGAAGTTTTTTACATAAACACTTTCCGTATAAAGTACAGAAAATTTTGCTGAACGCCGGCTTTACCTGTCCCAACCGCGACGGCTCGAAAGGCACCGGCGGTTGCACCTATTGCAATAACCAGACATTCAGTCCGGATTATTGCTATTCGGGAAAATCAATTTCTGAACAATTGAAAGAAGGTATCGCTTTTTTTGCTTCAAAATACCCCGAAATGAAATACCTGGCCTACTTTCAGGCGTATACAAACACCTACGGAAGTCTCGAAATGCTGATGCAGCTGTATCACGAAGCGCTCTGTTTTCCGGGAGTGGTGGGTTTAATCATCGGCACAAGACCCGATTGCATGCCGGATGCGTTATTGGAGCGGCTGTCGATGCTGGCCAAATCCTGTTTCGTACTGATTGAATATGGCGTCGAAACGACAAACAATCAAACACTTCAGGCAATCAATCGCGGCCATACCTACGAAGAGGCCGTCTCCGCCATCCATCGTACCGCTTCTTACGGCCTGATGTGTGGCATCCACCTGATACTGGGGTTGCCCGAAGAAGACGACACCACGATCCTTTCGCATGCGGAAAAAACGGCGCTTCTGCCGCTAACAACCATCAAACTGCATCAGTTGCAAATTATCCGGAACACCCCAATGGCGGAGGAATATCGACTGCATCCCGAACGGTTTCATCTGCTCGAAATGGACAAATACATCGATCTATGCATTGATTTCTTGGAGCGGTCGAATCCTGCTTTTGTCTTTGAACGCTTCGTTTCGCAATCGCCCCGATCATTGCTGGTTGCACCTGATTGGGATGTGAAAAATTATGAATTTATCGCCTGCCTGAATCGCAGAATTACCGAACGGAAGACTTTCCAAGGTCGTTTTTTCGCCGTTGCATCGTCGTCAAATTAAACGATTTTTGCTAACCGGATATTACAAAACACACTTTTTTAGCGCTTTGAGGTTATTTTTTATTCGATTACTTTCAATATGTAAAACTAAAATTTTAATTTTGTGTCGTTTTTGTTCAGACAAAAACAAACCTGCCGAAATTAGAAAATAGCAATAAATAGGTAGTAAATAATTAATATTCAATAATTAAATTTTATTCTGAAATGGCAAAATTAGATTTAACAAAGTATGGCATTACCGGAGTGCAAGAGATTGTCTACAATCCTTCATTCGATACATTGTATGCCGAAGAAACCAAACCCGGTCTGGAAGGTTTCGAAAAAGGCCAAGTAACAGAACTTGGCGCAGTGAACGTGATGACCGGCGTTTATACCGGACGCTCACCCAAAGACAAATTCTTCGTCAAGGACGAAACTTCGGAAAATACCGTTTGGTGGACTACCGATGAATACAAAAACGACAACAAGCCGGTTTCCAAAGCAACCTGGGCAGAGTTGAAGAAACTCGCTACCAAAGAACTTTCGAACAAAAAACTCTACGTAGTAGATGCTTTCTGCGGCGCAAACGAAAATACCCGCCTCAAACTCCGCTTCATTATGGAAGTGGCATGGCAGGCGCATTTCGTTACCAATATGTTCATTCGCCCTACCGAAGCGGAACTCGCAAACTTCGGCGAACCCGATTTCGTGATTATGAACGCCTCGAAAGCCAAAGTCGATAACTTCAAAGAACTCGGCTTGAACAGCGAAACCGCAGTCGTTTTCAACCTCACGGAAAAAATCCAAATCATCCTCAACACGTGGTACGGCGGCGAAATGAAAAAAGGTATGTTCTCGTATATGAACTACCTGCTCCCGCTGAACGGCATCGCCTCGATGCACTGCTCGGCAAACACCGACCTCGAAGGCAAATCGTCGGCAATCTTCTTCGGACTGTCAGGCACCGGCAAAACCACCCTCTCGACCGACCCGAAACGCCTGCTCATCGGCGACGACGAACACGGCTGGGACGACGAAGGCGTGTTCAACTTTGAAGGCGGCTGCTACGCAAAAGTCATCAACCTCTCGAAAGAGGCGGAACCCGACATCTACAACGCAATCCGTCGCGATGCACTGCTCGAAAACGTAACCGTTGACAAAGACGGAAAAATCAATTTCGCCGACAAGTCGGTTACCGAAAATACCCGCGTTTCCTACCCGATTTATCATATCGAAAAAATCGTAAAACCGGTATCGAAAGGTCCTGCCGCACAACAGGTTATCTTCCTCTCGGCTGACGCATTCGGAGTGTTGCCCCCCGTTTCGATTCTTACACCCGAACAGACGCAATACTACTTCCTGTCGGGCTTTACCGCAAAACTTGCAGGTACCGAACGCGGCATCACCGAACCGACCCCGACCTTCTCGGCTTGTTTCGGCGCAGCATTTTTGAGTTTGCACCCCACAAAATACGGCGAAGAACTCGTAAAGAAAATGAAAAAATCGGGCGCCAAAGCATATCTCGTAAACACCGGTTGGAACGGTACGGGCAAACGAATTTCCATCAAGGATACGCGCGGAATTATCGACGCCATCCTCGACGGTTCGATCGACAAAGCGCCGACCAAAAAAATACCGTATTTCGATTTTGAAGTGCCGACAGCACTTCCGGGCGTTGACCCCAAAATCCTCGACCCGCGCGACACCTACGCCGCCGCATCGGAATGGGAAACCAAAGCGCAAGACCTCGCCGGTCGTTTCATCAAGAACTTTGCGAAGTTCACCGGAAACGAAACAGGGAAAGCGTTAGTGGCTGCGGGACCGAAGTTGTAAGATTAAGATTGTAAACCTGTTAGGTTTTTAAAACCTAACAGGTTTTAAAAAACGACAGCCGAGAGAAATCGTGGCTGTTTTTTTGTAAAAAAATACCGCCAATATTTCAAAATAATTTTGTAAATTTGCTGAAAATTTCTCAACAAAGAAGTATGAGCAAAATTTCAATCCGTTTTTTCGATGACCGCGA
>JAISUK010000020.1 GCA_031272075.1 Dysgonamonadaceae bacterium | reverse complement strand
GCTTTTGAACTCTTCACTTATCTCAAAGCGACTATCGGCAATTGGAGAGATATCGAGGAGATTGACCGCTTGCTGATTGATGTGCTGAATGGTCGCGCATTTGATCAATCGGGATTGATTTATGGAATCGGGCATTCCGTTTACACCCGTTCCGACCCAAGAGCGGTAATATTGAGAGATTTAGCAGATCATCTTGCACGTCAAAAGGGCAGACAGGATGAATTTGATTTCTGGGAGTTGGTGGGGAGGAGGGCAGTTGTGCTAATCAAAAACCGACACGGCAAACAGCATATTGTTTCGCCGAACATTGATTTTTATTCCTGCATCGTGTATGAAATGCTCGGTTTACCCAAAGATATTTTTGTCGCATTGTTTGCGATGTCACGCATCGTGGGATGGTGTGCGCATTATATGGAAGAGGTAACGAAGCGTAAGAAAATCATTCGCCCGAAATTGCAGAAAGAACCGACATGATCATCATTATCGCCTTTTCATTCACTTCCGGGTAAATGAATAGAGCTGGATGATTCTTTCTCCGTCGCGGTTCGGGTTGTTGATTTCACGCTCCAGTTGAAATTGGAACAGGTTACCGTAGCGACTTTCAACTTTCTTAAAACTTTCCTTTCCTGTGAAAAACAGGCCTTCCGATGGCATTTCCTGCTCAAAATTGCGAAAACTGTTGTTAAGATAGAAATTCAAGCCGTACATGTTGCTGTATTCCTTCAGGTTGTTCATGACATAGAACGCGCGTTTGTCGTGGGCGTATTCCGATTTCACTTGTTCGGCAAAAGGTTTGATGCTGGCTTTGTTTTTGTAGGCAGGCAAGAAGATCCCGTCGGCCACCAGGTTGACGCACAGATAAACGCCGATGGTCGCATAAAGCAGTTTCAGGTTGTTTTTCTTTCCAAGTTGGTAGAATAAAGTCGAAAGCGCTGTGATCAAACAACACAGCAATACAATATGCAGGGCAGTAGATTTCTTCAGCGAATCGCTGATCAAGTCTATCGTGCTCAATAGTTTGGCGTTGTGCGTCAACGATTCCGCCCATTGAACAGGATCAATCCCGTGAGCGACGATGGGAAACAGGCATACAACGGCCACGAGCGTGCCTAACAGTCCGATAATAAGGCAAAATATCCTGCTGACAGTCGAGCGGTATTCTGCCAGGTAGAGCGTGAATTGCGACAAAAAAATGGCGATAAACGGATAAGCCGGCATCAGGTATACACTCCGTTTGCCGGACGGAATGCAGTAAAAGAAGATGATGATGACCGCTGCAACAAGCGAAAACAGCTTGATCTTCTCCATCGACAGCAGGTTTTGCCAGATGGTCTTCAGCCCCGGCCATTTTTTCGTGAACCGGATGGAAAAAAGCGAAAAGAAATACAACAATGTCCAGGGAATAAAGCCCCACAACAATGTCAGAAAATTATACCAGCAAGGTTCTTCATGTCCGAGATGATAGCTGATTGCAGGGTCGTTGTGACTTAAAAAACGTCCGAAATTCTCAGCCAGGAAGATATTCAGAAATTCACGGCCTCCTTCGCGGTAAGCCGACAGATACCACACCGCCGGAATCAACAAAGCGCTGACAGCGATGAGCGCGAGTTTATAAACGACTTCCCAAACCGAATAATCCAACAACACCAAATAAACTCCGAAAACCAAAAGCGGCAGAATGAGTCCGACAGGCCCTTTGGTCAGCACGGATGCACTGAGAATCAATGGGATGATCAATGGGAATCCACGGAGTTGCCTTCGAACTTCCCATTTATACATACACAAAAGCGACAGGACGATAAAGAACGTCAACAGCATGTCGACACGGGCAGTCATCGCTGCGCGGTGCAATTCAAAACTACAAAGCAGGATCATACAAGCGACGAACGCCTCCTGAAATTTCAATTTTCTGCCAAAGAGCAAGAAACTGACAACAATGAAACCAATAAAACCGAAAGCAGAAGGCAACCGGGAGGTGAACGGAGTCACTTTTCCGTTCGGCAGCGAGAAGACCGCCGTCATCCAATGTGTGAACGGAGGCTTGTAGGCAATCTCACCGGCATAAACAGACGGCAATACCCAATTGCCGTCGTTAATCATCGATAATGCTACCGACGCCTCGCGTGGCTCGCCTTTGGTGTAAAATTCTCCTTTCCCCACCCAAACCAGCGTACTGAGCGCTGTGATGAGGATCAGGATGACCAATGGCCGCTGCAAATAAAGGTATTGTAATGTCCGAGTTCTCATTTTATTGATTTCTGCTTGGCAAATATACGCTATTTCTGAAAAAAATGTATTTCTTTTGTGGAATTAATTGAAAGTTGACGCTTGAAATGTTAAAGAATCTTACTCTATACAGCGTTTCGGCGCATTTCTTCATCTTATAAATAAATGTACCTTACAGTATCTGATGAAAATTCCTTGATTGTTGCCTGCAAGAAAAAAGAAGCATGGGCAAGAAGACAGTTGTATGAGCGGTATGCTCCTGCGATGATGGGAATTTGCGCCCGTTATTCAGATAGTCTGTCAAGTGCGGAAGATATTTTGCAGGAAGGATTTTACAGGATTTTCACCAAGATAGATACTTATAAAGGAGAAGGTTCGTTTGAAGGATGGATGCGACGTGTTTTCGTCAATACCGCCCTTGAAATGCTGCGAAAGACAAGGCCGGTTATTTCGATGGAAATGGTTGAAGAGACACTATTTTTTGAAACATTCGACGTGTCTGTGCTTGATCGGTTGACAGCCGACGAGATTTGCAAATATATCTCGGAACTGCCCGCCGGATACCGGACAGTATTCAATTTATACGCTGTGGAAGGATATACCCATGAGGAAATAGCGGAAATGTTGCATATCGAAAGTAGCACTTCGCGTTCACAGTATCATCATGCCAGAGCGCTTTTACAGAAGAAAATAAAACAATTTTACAGCTAAAAAATGCAGGAGAACGACAGAAAAGACTTTCCCGATCCCTTCAGAGAGGCCATCAGGAGCAAGCTGGAAGGGTATTCGCTCGCTCCGGGCGAAAACGGCTACGAACGCATCGCGCTCCGCTTGAACGGTAAGCGTCGCCGGATTGCGTTGTGGGTGAACACTGTCGGTGCGGCCGCTGCGGTTGCAGCATTGCTGCTATTGTCGATATTGCCGGAGAAAAAGCTACAACAACCAATGCAAACGTATGAATTGATTGAGGCGCCGGAAACGCTCGAACAGACAGGGCTGCCGAATACGCCTGCGGATGAACCGACAGCGGTCTCGCCACCGGCAGTCGAATCCAAACGTCCGGTCAAATCCACAACTGCTCAGTCAGATAAAATAGAGAATCGTCACTTGACCCCTGTGACGGTAACTACAAGCAGCGAAACGGCTTCCGTAGCGGAAACAACGCAACCGGGAAAAGCCACGAATCAGCCGGAAGAACAAAAAGAACCGAAAGCAGATCCGCGCGTAATAAAAGATCAACCCTATTTGCTTGCTTCACGAGACAATTCGGCGTTTGACAATCCCAGAGCTGTAAAATCGAAAAGAAAACGGCAGAGTATAAGCTTGTTAGTGGGAACCTCCGGGGCGCTCGCGCTCAATAACGGCGAAGAACGAATGTACGCTGACGTCATACAGGACGGCTCGAAAGAGATCTTGAGCCCCATCAACAGCGAGCCAGGCTACTCCCAAGCGGCTGAAGAATTGATAAATAATGCCGATTTTAAAGAAGAACATTATCATTTGCCGCTGTCGTTCGGATTGACGACAAGAATAAGCACCAGTCGCAAGTCGGCTATCGAAACCGGATTGGTATATACCTTCCTGAGCGCCGACTTCAGAACTGTATATGACGAATTTTCAAAATCCGAAGCGACCTTCAAACTGCATTATCTGGGTATTCCGCTGAATTTTCAAACCACATTGTGGGAAAACAACAAGAAGGGACGTTTTTATTTTTCTTTCGGCGGCATGGTAGAAAAAGGATTGCGGTCGGTTTACAAACAGGAAGATACTTATTACAGCACCATCCGGGAGGTGGAGGTGAAAGAGCAGATCAAGGGACTTCAATGGTCGCTCGCTTCTTCATTGGGCTTTGATTATCCCATCATTAAGCATTATTATCTTTATTTAGAACCGCGCGTAAGTTATCATTTCGATAACGGACAGCCGGTGAGTTCACGCACAGAACATCCATTCGATTTCGGAATCAGTGCAGGAATTAGATATGATTGGTAAAAAAATATTTATTAAAAAATTATACGAGTATGAAAAATTTATGCTATTTGGTATTATTGGCAACAGTGATGGTTGCATGTAAGGAAAGTTACGTGGAAACGTACTGGGAACAGGTCAACGAACCGGTATTCATGTCGGAATCCGAGTTCAGAAGTTCGGTGGTTGTCTCACATCAGGCTCAAAAAATCAGTAATTACGGGAAAATATGCTTTTACGAAGGCTATCTGTTTGTTTCGGAATCGGGTAAAGGCATACATATTATCGACAATACAGATCCGTCGAATCCCAAGAACACCGGTTTCATCGAATTGTTGGGAAATGCCGACATCAGTGTTCGCGACAACATGCTTTACGCCGATTCGTATATCGATTTGGTATGGTTTGATGTCTCCAATCCGTCCGAGCCGGTTTTGAAAGGCCGTCTCGAAGCGGTATTTCCCGAAGTATTGCCTGTCATCGACAATGGTTATGGTTACGATTATGAATCTTGTTTCCCTACCGACGGCAAACGACAAGGCATTATCGTGGGCTGGAAACTGGGAAAAGTAAAAAGAGAAAGAGTAATTGGTTACGGCATGGAAGAAGTGATGTTAGCAGACAAGGCCACTAACAGCGGGGTCAACGGCTCAATGTCGCGATTTTGCCTTTACGGCAAATACCTTTACACGGTCATGAATTCTCAGATGCAAATTTTCTATCTGTCGCCCGAAAAGCCGGAGAAAGTGTCGGAAAATATTTACATCGGGGATGTGGAAACTATTTTCAGTTACAAAGACTGCCTGTTTCTGGGAACGCCGACCGGCATGTCCATCTATTCGGTGAAAGATCCGATCTCGCCGATACGCTGCTCTACCATCTGGCATGTGCTCGGATGCGACCCGGTGGTTGTAGAAGATGACCTGGCTTATGTGACAGTCCATTCGGGCAATTTCTGCGGACAAAATAATGATGAACTGTTTGTGGTCGACGTGTCGGATGTTGAGAAGCCCAAGCAATTGGTATCATACGCCATGACCAATCCCAAAGGGCTGGGAATCGAAAACGGCATCCTGTTTCTGTGCGACGACGGGCTGAAGGTATTTAACGCCAAAGATCCGTATACGCTGGTGGCAAACATACTTACCCATATTAAAGGCATGGATGGCTACGATTTGATTCCTTATAAACAGGTGCTGATGATGATCGCCGATGACGGATTGTATCAGTACGATTACTCCAACTTAGACGATATCAAACAACTCAGCGTAATACCGATAAATTAGGGATTAGGGATTAGGAATTAGGAATTAGGAATTAGGAATTCTTTCAATTTTTAACTTTCAACTAATTCCGTTACCTTTGTACCATAAAACCGAGGAAAATGTTTTCAGGAATAGTTGAAGAAGCGGCTCCGGTTGTCGGATTGCGACCGGAGCAAGAGAATCTGGACATCACGATGCGATGTTCGTTCGTGAACGAGTTGCGGATAGACCAGAGTGTGGCGCACAATGGTGTATGCCTTACTGTAGTTGACAAAACGGCAGATACCTACACCGTCACGGCGGTAAAAGAGACCTTGCTGCGATCCAATCTGGGATTGCTGCAGTTGGGCGACAAGGTGAATTTGGAGCGAAGCATGCTGATGAACGGCAGGTTGGACGGACATATCGTGCAGGGGCATGTGGATCAGACCGCTGTATGTAAAAAGGTGGAAGAAGCCGATGGAAGTTGGTATTTTACTTTTGAATACGAAGTCGACAGGGGGTTGATCCGCCAGGGATATATGACCGTAGAAAAGGGGTCGGTATGCGTGAACGGTGTGAGCCTCACCGTCTGCAATTCCGGGGATCACAGTTTTCAGGTAGCCATTATACCGTATACTTACGAAGTCACCAACTTCCACCAAATCAAGGCAGGTTCGATCGTCAATCTGGAATTTGATATTATCGGCAAATATATCAGCAAATTAAACAGCTACAAGTAGCGTTACATCGGCAGGTGACTTTCCAGCACTTGTGCCGGCGACAGGTTTTCCAGTCCCAGATAGTACGACATCGTGTCGAGCACGGCTTCCAGCGGTATCAGTCCGATCAGTTCGCTGCCGGCAATTGTCACCCCGTAACGTGCAGCTTCGAAGCGGATCATCTCCACAATTTGATAGAGCCGTGTCTTGGATGGGTCTGTCAGGTTTACCGATACCTGAACCAGGTTTTTCTCTTTCAGATGAATGCCGATGGCTTTGCAATAACGCAGTCCCCCTCCGATGAACCGGATTTTTTTCGCGATCTTTTCGGCAATCGCCGGGTCGGTGGTGTTGAGGTTGACATTGAAAGCAATCAGGAAATTCCGGGCACCTACCGCGACGGCACCCGCTGTCGGATGTGGTGTTGCCGGTCCGTAATCGGGATTCCATTCCGGCAGTTTCATTTTTTCCGTCAAGCCTTCAAATGCACCTTTCCTGACTGCTGCCAGATTTTCGCGATGTGGCGCGGAAGCGGATTTCTCATACAGATAGACCGGCAAATCGTAGCGTTGTGCCATTTCCCGTGCCACCTCCTTCGACAGGGCGACTGCTTCGTCCATGGTCATGTTCGCTACGGGGATGAAAGGAACCACATCGACAGCCCCGATGCGCGGGTGCTGTCCTCGATGGCCGTTCAGGTCAATGACGGAGATGGCCGTACGCGTCGCTTCGAGCATGGCCAGCTTCACCGCTTCGGGCGCTCCGATCACGGTGACAACCATACGATTGTGGTCGGTGTCGTTGCTGTAATCCAGCAATTTCACCCCTTCCTTGCCTCGGAAGGCATCGACAATCATGGCTATTTTCCCCGCATCGCGTCCTTCGCTGAAATTCGGAACACATTCTACTATCTTATGCATACTCTAGTGATTGTTGATAAATTCTGTCAAAATTTTCATCATCCATAATCGTATTTGTTGCAGTTCTCACTTTTTACATAAATTACAACAAAGGTACGAAACTTTTTTGTTCACAGTAAAGGAAAAATGTTGTAAATTTGTGCAATAAACGACCGATGATATTATTGAGATGAATAAAGGAATGAAAAATCTTGTGTTTTACATTCTTATGCTGCTTGTTTTCGGCGTATTGATGTATGTGATAATCAAAATGGGGAATCATTCTGATCCGTATTTTTTTTCACGTGTCATCCATAGCGATTACAAGACCATCCTGACGCAAGGTTTTTCCATTTTTACACACGGACTGCAAGAGAATCTCCATACGCAAATTGCGATGCTGCTTTTGCAGATGATTGCGATTCTCTTTATCGCTCGGCTGATGGGCTGGTTGTTCGTAAAAATGAAACAGCCGTCGGTAATCGGCGAGATGGTGGCAGGGATACTGCTGGGGCCGTCGGTATTGGCAAAACTGCTTCCTGAAGTGTCGGCGTTTCTGTTTTCGCCCGAATCGCTGGACAATATTACCATCTTGAGCCAGATCGGATTGATATTGTATATGTTTGTCATTGGGATGGAGCTGGATATTTCAGAAATTCGGAAAAAGTTTAACGAGACTCTGTTGATCAGTCATACGGGAATCATTGTCCCGTTTCTTTGCGGGGCGCTGGTTGCTTACTGGACCTATCCGCGGTTTGCTTCCGGGACGACGCCGTTTGTGTCGTATGCCTTGTTTATCGGGATTTCGATGAGTATCACGGCGTTTCCGGTACTGGCGCGCATCATTCAAGAAAAGGGACTGATCAAATCACACTTGGGCGTTCTGTCGCTGGCCAGCGCTGCCAATGGCGATATCTCTGCCTGGTGTCTGATGGCTGTGGTGATTGCAATCGCGCAGTCAGGCACTTTTTTCGGTTCCATTTATACAATACTTTTTGCGCTCTTGTTCCTGTTGGTGATGTTTTTTGTTATACGGCCATTTATCAATATCATCGGGAATCTATATAAAAATAAGGAAGTGGTCACGAAAACCATCGTGGCTTTCATGCTGCTGATCCTGATCATGTCGGCATTTGTTACGGAAGTGTTGGGAGTCCATGTCCTTTTTGGCGCGTTCATGGCAGGCGTGATCATGCCTGCCAACTTCAAGTTTCGTAAAATCTTGACCGAGAAAGTGGAAGACCTCTCGCTTTCGATTTTTTTGCCGTTATTTTTTGTGTCTACCGGTTTGAAGACGGAGATCGGACTGATCGGTTCGATGGGAGAATGGATGGTCTGTCTGGCGATCATTGGATTTGCCGTCGTGGGGAAAGTCTTCGGAACGGCTTTTGCGGCACGGGTTACTGGAGAATCATGGAAAAACTGCTGGTCGTTGGGCGTATTGATGAACACCCGTGGGTTGATGGAATTGATTATCCTGACTATCGGATATGAGATGAAAATCTTGCCGCCTACCATTTTTGTCATGCTGGTGTTGATGACTTTGGCAACGACTGTGATGACAGGCCCATTATTGAATTTTATCGACTACTGTTATCCAACAACAAAGAAGACCCTTTCACGAGGCGGACGTTCGGAAAAATGCCGACTGTTGCTGTCGTTCGGACGTGCAAGCAGCGGACAGGTATTGTTGAAAGTGGCAGACCAACTGTTTTCAAAAGGCGACAAGCCCGTGGAGTTTACCGCCTTGCATCTGACGCTGGGAACGGAATTGAATCCGATTTATACCGAAGAATTTGAAGAGGGCAGTTTCGGCCCTATCAAAGAAACAGCGCGCCAGCTGCGGGTAGAGGTCCGTACACGCTATGATGTGACGAATGACATCAGCCGTGAGATCATGAATATCGTCAACGACGAACAATACGATTTCCTACTGGTGGGGGGAGGGATCTCCATGTCGGCGCTTCCGGAAGACATCAAAGCCGTGAAACACCGTGAACAATATTACGACAAATATTTTTCCAAAATCGGATTGCCACAGTCCTGGCTGTATCCGGGCGGGTTGCTCAAAGACAAAACACATTTCTTTATGGATTCGGTAGATGCTTCGATCGGCATTTTTATCAACCGCTCGTTCGAGAAAGGCGATCGGGTACTGGTGATTCTGGAAAAATCCAGGGATTTGTTTCTGCTGGGCTATGCGATCAATCTGATTCGTTCCAACCAGGCCGTCGTCTGCTTGCGGGAATTGAACAATGGGATTGCCAACGATGAGGCGGCGGTGAGAGAAATCCGCGGGATTCTGGATGTTCATCCGACCATTTCATTCATCAGCGGAAAACAATTATCCGTCGAACTGTTTGAAAAAAACAACCTGATGCTGGTCAGTTATGATACCTGGTTGAGTTGTTTTGATCAGGAAAAAGAACGATTACAGCAAATTCCTTCTACATTAATTATTCAACATAAATTACTAAACGTATGAAACGAGCATGATTTTCAAACATCCAAGTTGATGACAATAATGACATGCGAATTCAATATGACCTTTTAAAAACAAATTATTGACGTATGAAACGAGACTTTCTTTTTATGATGTGTGCGATTGCGATGGTTGCTGCCGTCAGTGGCGGATGTAAATCCAAACAATCTGCGAGTGAAACTGTTACCGAGCAAGTCGGCAACAATGGGCAAATTGCTTCCTCCTGGACGGGAACGTATGTCGGGGTGCTCCCGTGCGCCGACTGTCCCGGCATAGAAACCAAAGTAACCATCTCGCCGGATGGAAAATTTGTGTTGTTACAGAAATACCTGGACAAAGACGAAAACTATTTTAAAACCGAAGGCACCGTGAAAGCGGGCGACGGCAAAATTTCCCTTCAAGACGAGCAGAACCGACTGGTCGCAAATTATTCCCTGCAAAGGAATGATCTCAAACAACTGGATATGGAAGGCAATGCGATTACGGGAGAATTGGCGCCCAATTACCTGCTTGCGAAAGTCGATCCCTTGCTGGTCGGCCATCGCTGGAAATTGACGGAATTGAACGGCGCACCCGTCACCAATGATGCCTATCTGATCTTGGATACCGAAGACAACCGCATAAGCGGCAACTTGAGTTGTAACACTTTCTCCGGCGTGTACGAATTAAAGCCTGGGAACCGGATCAGAATTACTAATGTGGTAGCGACGCAAAAAATGTGTTTGAACAACATGGAGGTTGAAACGGAATTGAAAAAAGTGCTTGGACTCCTCGACAGTTACACGATCAGTGATAGCACCCTCGTATTTTCCCGCGCCCGCATGGCACCATTGGCGAAATTCCTAACACCTAATCCCTAACTCCTAATCCCTAACTTCCGTACCGTTCCTGTGTG
The DNA here is from genome assembly GCA_031272075.1 of Dysgonamonadaceae bacterium. Taxonomy (GTDB): domain Bacteria; phylum Bacteroidota; class Bacteroidia; order Bacteroidales; family Azobacteroidaceae; genus BNXB01. Next base: position 27,756 of record JAISUK010000020.1, on the reverse strand, counting down.
ATCTGTTTCAGCGACTTGCCGCGGGTTTTCGGGGTGCCGATCACACCGATGATCAAAGAGACCACCATCAGGATGACCATGATAATGCCGGAGGTATAGAATCCTTTGCCTTCGGCAAAAATGGCGGTAAACACAAACGACCAAACGGCGCTGAGGCCACGGACAAGAAAAAACATAAGTCCTTGTGAGGCGGCGCGGTATTTGGCCGGGAACAGTTCGGACGCCCAAAGTGCGTAAAATGCCTGGACGCCCAGTCCGGCATGTACGCCCCAGATCACTACGAATGCCCAAAGCGCCGCCTTGTCGGTGATGCCGACAAACGTCAGAATGATCCAGGCCAACACTCCGAGCGAAGTGCCGAAAGCGTAGAGCCAGCGTTGGTTGACTTTATCAGCCAGCAGTGCAAATCCCACAAAAGAGAACAGCGCAGTCAGTCCCCACATCGCCATTTGCAGAAAGTTGGCGGTTTCGTTGCTCAGTCCGCCGGCTGTCTCGTAGACATGCGGCATGAAGAACCCCATGGCGCCGGCCACAAAATTCCAAGTCACATAGATGCCTACCAGATAAAGGATGGTTTTTATATTGATGATGTTGGTGAATAGTGATTTATACGGGCGTTCCTGTTTTTCGACGCTTTCCTGCTGTTTTGTTTCCACCCAATCAGCCGATTCGCTGAGTTGGCGCTGCAAAATCCATGCAATGAATGCTACAATAAATAATGTCAGGAATATCAGCCGGTTGCCGAACAATGCGAGGGATGCCTCATCGGTGGTCTGAAGCACAAAACTTCCCAACCGGTGGACTTGACTTCCCAACGGTCCGGTGGGAGCAAAAAGCCATCCAAGCAGGAATATAATCGCAGGGCCAACCGACCATGCCAATTGCGAGATGCCGATATTGCGGCCGCGGTTGTTCACTTCGGAAGTCTCGGAAATGTAAGTCCATGAAGCCGGAACCCCCACGCCGACTGAAATCCCCGTAACCAAAAAACCTGCCAGCAGCATCGGAAAATTATACGAGCATAAGATGATTCCTACGCCCAACATGTAGAGCAGCATATTGTAAGTGTAGATGGTTTTTCGACCGTATTTGTCTGCCAGTCGCCCACCGATGATGGCGCCGATGGCCGCACCGAAACAATTGGCGCTGAGCGCATTCAGCCAGCCGAGGTGCGTGCCTGAAAGTTGCAGGTAATTTTGCCAGAGCGTCAAACCGCTGGCTCCGGCAACGATAGAGCCGGCATCCAAATAATTGGTTAATGATACGGTGATTGTTGATTTCAGACTTCCTTTTTGTGTTTCCATAGAGATTGTAAGTATTTAATAAATGATTCAAAAGCTCATCGAAAACCTGTATCCTCTTTAGTTAAAGATTTTGGGATAGGTAGGATTCCGGTTTTTAGTTTTTGCACACACATATACACTAGACTTCCAGAGAATACAGGCTCGATGAATATAGCTGTTTCACAACAGTTATTGGGCGTAAAGATAATCAAAAAGTGAATTAATAAATTCTTTTTTCAATAAATCTTTATTTATTATATTTTTTTAGTAATTCAAGAGCTCAATTTAAGATAAGATTCATTTACCTCATTCCATTGCTTCACCCGTCTTGGCAGATAAGTAATATCTGAACAGATAGGCGAACATGATATAAGACAGTATTGCGGTGACAAACACGCCGACAATCAGACAAATAAGACCAAGTATGGTGAGTCCTAATATCGTCAATGTTACAAGAAACAGGTATCCTGCCTCTCCTTTTGTCAATTCCCAACTGGATTTAATCGCTTCAATAGGGCTTTTGTCCTGATCGACAACAAAAAAACCGGCGAATTGCAGCCGAAGCGCCAGGTAAATCCCCGGAACGATCAGAAAGAAAAAGCCGACGAGCACAATAACTGCTACCAGGATGCTTGTCGCCAGCATGTACCAGAATTTGTCGATAGTCGTCTTGAAGACGGCGAATGTGCTGTCGACTCCATCTACTGCGTTCAATGTCGCTTTCACAAATCCTATCGAAAACAGTATGCTGAGAACAAGTGAAATGAGATTCATAGTCACCTGAAGCACAGCGGATAAGGATGATTCGGGAGGCATACCGGAGAGACCGAGAAATAGCCCAAAGATAAGACCGATCATGAAAGAAACAATAAGGTACGTAATGAGAAAACCGAGTAATACCCAGAAATGCTGTTTGAGGATTTCCCAGGAGGAGCCAACCAGTTTACCGATTGTGGGCCGAACTGTGTCCATCGTAATTAAAAATTATATGAGATTAATATTAACGTGGCAAATGTAATAAAAATATTTACAAATCAAAAGTTAATTAATATTTTTTCTTATTTTCAGCAAAAAATTTTTCATTTCCGTAGTGTCTTTCGACTGAATAATGTCCAACAAATGCGCCAATTCTCGCCTGATTGCCTCCAATTGTCCCGGCGTTCTGGGGTTGAACAGGATTTCGGTCAGGAGGTAATCGTCTTCGGCCAGCAACCCCCGCGCGATATTCAGGTGTTTTTTGAAAGTCGTGCCCGGCGCTTCCTGGTGCTTCATCATCGCTGCGAATACCAGGGTTGAAGCAAAAGGAATGGAAAGCGAATAGGCGATCGTCTCGTCATGTTCCTCGAAAGTATATTCCACAATATTGAGTTTGAGTGAATGGTACAAGTCTTTGAAAAAGATTTTGCCCAGATGGTTGGATTCGGAGATGATGATTGCGCTTTCCATCGAGAGGTTATTCAGGCTCGCGAAAGTAGGTCCGAACATCGGATGCGTAGAGACATACGGATGGCCGGAATTTTCATAAAACGCTTTCAGGTCGGTTTTCACCGAAGCGATGTCCGAAAGGATGCAGGCCGCCGGGAGGTAGGGCAGTGTGGTATTGAACGCACTGATCGTATGCTGTATCGTCGCTGCATTGAGGAGTATCTCCGGTTGAAACGACCGGATTTCTTCGGGTTGCGACATCCGGATGCAATTGTAAGTAAACCGTAATCGTTGCGAATCGGGGTCGTAAATCGCGACCTCGTGTTGAAAGCTCAATACATCGGCAAAAAAAGAACCCATCTTTCCGGCGCCAAGAATTTGTATACGCATGATAGATACCGTGTTAGGAATTAATGACAATCATTTGTTGCCGGATGGATTCTTCATGAATTGCTTCCAGCAGTATTTTCATAAATTCGGGCGACATGCCCAAGTGCTTGGCGGAATTGATGCGTCCGGTCAAGATCTCGTCATAGCGAACAGTCTGAAGTACAGGCAAGTTATGCTCCTTTTTATATTGTCCTATCTCGCGGGAGATGCGCATGCGTTTGTTCAGGATGGACAACAATTCGTTGTCGGTGGCGTCGATCTGTTTCCGGAGTTCGGTCAGGTTTTCCGTCGTTTGTGTCGAATCGCGGATGACCAGCAGGTTGATGATGTAGGACAAGACATCGGGAGTGATCTGTTGGTTTTTATCGCTCCAGGCCTGATCGGGGTCGCAATGCGATTCGATGATCAACCCGTCGTAGTTCAGATCCATCGCCTGCTGCGAGAGGGAGGCAACAAGTTCGCGTCGTCCACCGATATGACTTGGATCACAAAAAATAGGGATTTCGGGCAAGCGGCGTTTCAGTTCGATGGGGATGTGCCACTGGGGGACATTCCGGTAGATTTTTTCGTCGTAGGAAGTGAATCCTCGGTGGATTACGCCGATTCTGCGAATACCGGCATTGTTGATCCGCTCAATCGCGCCGATCCAGAGTTCCAGATCCGGATTGACCGGATTTTTTATCAATACAGAGATGTCGGTGCCGGATAAGGCGTCTGCAATCTCTTGGATGGCAAAGGGGTTTGCCGTTGTTCTGGCGCCGATCCACAAGATATCGATCCCATGTTTGAGCGCCTCCTCTACATGTTTTTGCGTCGCCACTTCGGTGGTGACCCGCATGCCGGTTTCTTTTTTCACATTTTCCAGCCAACGCAGTCCTTCCGATCCGACGCCTTCAAATCCGCCGGGTTTGGTACGCGGTTTCCAGATACCAGCTCTGAAAATCTTAAATCCTTTACTCGCCAACCCTTTGGCGGTTTTCATGACTTGTTCTTCCGTTTCGGCGCTACAAGGGCCTGCGATCACTATCGGCCGCTTTTCTTCTACGCCCGGAAATAAAATTGATGCTAAGTTCATAATTATAATTTCTAATTTCTAACTTCTAACTTCTAACTTCTAACCACTAACCACTAACCACTAACTCTTCCACCCGCATTACTGCTTCCCTGAGTCGACTCTCGTTGCAGCACAGTGAGATGCGGATATAACGGGTTCCGTTGCTCCCGAAGATCAATCCGGGTGTCAGGAATACATTTGCTTCATACAACAGTTTGTCCGATAATGCTTCGCTGTCGCGGTAATGGTCGGGGATCTTTCCCCAAACGAACAATCCTGACTGCTTCGGATCGAAACTGCAATCCAGCAGGTTCATGATTTCTTCGGCAATCATGCGGCGGCGGCGATAGGTGGCATTGACCTCGGCATACCAGGCAGGAGACACATTCAAAGCCTCCGCTGCTGCCAGCATCATTGGTTTGAATTGTCCGCTGTCGATGTTGCTTTTCACTTTCAATATCCATTGGATAAATTCGGGATTGGAAGCGAGCATCGCCATGCGCCAGCCGGGCATGTTGTGCGATTTACTCAAAGAATTGAGTTCGATGCAGACCGTTTTCGCGCCTTCCACTTCCATGATGCTGATCGGATGTTCATTGAGGATAAAACTGTAAGGATTGTCGTTGCAAATGACGATTTGGTGTTTCTTTCCGAACGCAACCAATCGACGGTAGAGTTCGATGGTTGCCGGTGCGCCTGTCGGCATGTTCGGGTAGTTGGTCCACATCATCTTGACATTCGACAAGTCTGTCTTTTCCAGCGCTTCCAGATCGGGCTGCCATCCGCGGTGCGCCTCCAAATCGTATGGGATGATCTTCGCTCCGACCAGATTGCTCACTGAAGCGTAAGTGGGATATCCCGGATTGGGGATCAGGACGCCATCGCCCGGATTCAGAAAGGCCAAAGAAATATGTAAAATACCTTCTTTGGATCCGATCAACGGCTGTATCTCCGTTTGCGGATTCAGCTCCGTGCGGTACCATCGACGGTACCAATCCGAGAACGCCTGTCGTAATTCCGGAATTCCGACGTATGGTTGGTAGCCGTGCATGTCCGCCCGACCTGCCGCCTTGCAAAAAACGTCGATTGCGGCTTGTGGCGGCGGCTGATCGGGGCCTCCGACCCCCAGATTGATGACGTCTTTGCCTTGCTTATTCATTTCAGCTACTTCTTTCAATTTCCTTGAAAAATAGTATTCGCTGACACTGTTCAACCTTTCGGCGGGTACTATCGTTTTCATATCAATTACGAATTTTCTAACCACTAACCACTAATTATCCACTTTCTCGTATTCCCCCAGCACTTTGAAATCCTTGATCAGCGGTCGCACAGCATCGACAGCCTGTTTGTAACGCATGTAATTATTGAAAGTCAGATCGATGTAAAACAGGTATTCCCATTCCCTACCGATAATTGGGAGCGATTGTATTTTCGTCAGGTTGATGTCGTAGAACGACAGGATGGTCAATACCTTCGACAAACTGCCTTCCGTATGGGGTAATGTGAAAACCAGCGATGATTTGTTGAGTGTCGCATCGCGCAGTATTTCTTCCGCCACCCAGCGATTGGCGATCAGCAGAAACCGTGTGAAATTGCGTTTGTTGGTCTCGATGCCTTCACTGAGGATGTCTAATCCGTAGAGTTTTGCGGCATGACGGCTGCAGATGGCCGCCACCCCGTGAAGCTCTTTTTGTGCGATATCTCTGGCGCTGAGTGCGGTGTCTTCTTTTTCCACCACTTTGATGTTGGGCAGGGTTTCCAGGAAATCGCCGCATTGCATCAACGCTATCGGGTGGGAATTGATCTCGGTAATCGCATGCAGCGATTCGCCCGGAAGCGCCGCCAGGCAATGGGAGATACGCAGTTTCTTCTCCCCGATGATCGTCAGATCGCTTTCTCGTATCAATTCATGGTTTTGAAGCAGACTCCCGGCTATCGTATTCTCAATGGCCATGATTCCGATTAGCGACGGGTCTTTTTTCAATGCGATGATGACATCTTTGAACAGATTACATGGAAGAATCTGAATCTCTTCTTCTCCGAAATATTCTCTGGCGGCAATCTCGTGATAGGCGCCTTCTACTCCTTGAATGGCTACTTTAATCATTTTTTTATTTATTATGTTTCCTGTTTGATTTTGTTTGCGTTTCCTAACGGCAAAAAAAAATCCCGTCTTTCTGGACAGGATTTTATATTTGATGTTCGTTGTTGTATGTTGAATGTTTAGATACAAAATCCTGCCTTGCCTTCACCCCAAAAGTAAAAGTAAAAAAAGGAATATGTAAAAAACGAACGATTCATTATCGCTTATTTGTTATAAAAATCGCTGCAAATGTAATACTTTAATTTAAATAGCACAACAAATACCAATTTTTTTTATGCTTTCGCATTTTTATTCAAAAAAAAGAATCCAATTTGGCATCAGCGTCCCGACACGTGATTTTCTATCCACTGGATGGATTTGCTCCATTGTTCGGGGAAAGCCCAATGACCTGTTTCTTCTGCGATTATCAACTCTTTAGGAGCCGTAATCACATTGTATGCCGAGAACATGGAAGTCGGCGGACAAACCATATCATTGTATCCGAAAGCATAGAATCCCGGAACGCGAATTTGACGTGCGAAATTCGCCACATCGTAATACCGCGACGTTTCTATTTTTGCTGCAGTGACTTTATCATTTTTGTCTACATTCCTGAACATGTGTGGCCAGCCGCCTGCGCGTCCGAAAAGATAGCCGGTCAGGTCGCTCAATGCCGGATAGAACGCTGCCAATCCTTTGATCCGCTGGTCGAGTGCTGCGCTGACAATGGAAAGCGCTCCGCCTTGGCTGCCGCCGGTCACAAACAGGTTGTTGCCGTCAAACTCAGGGAGGCTGTAGATGAAATCCACCGACCGTACACATCCCACATACACGCGTTTATAAAAATAGGAATCTTTATTGTCGAGAAAATATCCCCAATAATTGTTCAAAATCCCGTTGTTCATGTCTCTGTATACGGAAGCAGGCAGGTCGACAGGAATGCCGTGTATCCCGATTTCAAATGTGATGAAGCCTCTTTCCGCAGTGCTGATGTCGCCGGCATAAGGGCGGACGCCTGCACCGGGCACTTTCAACACAGCAGGATATTTGCCGGGCGCTTTCGGGACGCATAAGATACCATATAACCGGGCGCCAATTCGGAAATTTTGCAGGCTAACCTGATACACATTGACTTTCGAGGTACATCTGTCAGGCATCAGCGTGACCACTGCATCCATGGGTATCTTGGAATTGTCGGCTTTGGCTTTTTCCCAGAACTGGTCAAAGTCGTCCGGCAATGTGGTGGTCGGAACGATTTTCTCCGGATCGAATCCGGCGGTAGCCATCCCTTGATAATCCTTGCCGTCGTAAGTAATATAGGCGATGCAGCGCAGAAATCCCGGCGTCTTCATCGTGCCTGCATCCACAGTTTCGTTTCCGTTCTTAGACGTGAGGGCGCCTTTTTTCAGCGCGGGCATCATGTCTTCTGAGATTTCGTAACGGATGTCTACATCTTTCAAAAGGACATCATTCTTGGTCGCCCTGAGAGTAAACTTGACTTTTTCTCCCGTCTTGTACAGCCAATTGTCGTGATCCGGAATTACATTTACCTCAATCAGCGTGGAGGCAGGCTGCGCCAAGATACTTTCCAGAGAAAAGCAAGTCGAGAGGCATAAACACATCAAAAATAATTTACAATTTCGCATTTGTTTAGAATTTAGTTTTATAATTGTTTAAGTTGATACTTTCCTTTCTCCAATATGATAAGAAAAGTCCCGTCGGCTTGGGCTTCGATATTTATTTTTTCACCCGAACCGGCGATTTTGGTGATTTGCGGTGGTGTCTTTGCAGGGATGACGAGCCGTGCCGCATCGCTTGCATCAATTTCCCACAAATCTTTCTTCTTGCATAACGACAGATTGACGATTTTATTTTCTGCAGTGATACACCAATTTCCTTTCCGGATGGTTTTTCCATTGCCGAGGAAAAGGAGTTCGGGACTATCGCCGTTCATGCCTACCACGGCATAATCGCCCTGGAAGTGCATGTCCTGATAAGTGATGAGGGTCTGTTCATCCGTACTGTTGAAGATATAATCGGTTCGTTGGACAGATTTTACGATAATTCCTGCAAAATCGTTCCGTTCGCCGAAAAAATCCACAGAGGCTATTGTCTGTGCTTCTGCGGTAGTGTGTGGGTAAAATACGGAAACGAACGGTCGTGTCCAAGCTTCGCCTTCCTGTCTGACAATCAGCGTAGGAAGGGGACGATTGAGCAGTTCGTCGGGGATGGAGCCTTTCACCAGGGCATTCGAGGGAGGCGCTTTCGTTGTGAAGACTGTGCGACCGGGGTATCCTTTCATCCACAGATCCATCAAAACATCTTCCTGTTTTTCCAGACGGATATTGAACCGTGTCCGGAAATCCCGGCTATATGAAATCGCCATTTTGTCCGTGAAATAGTCATATCCTTTCATATCGCCTTTGGATGAGGACAATTCATTGGTGGGCGACAAATCCAGTTTTTCTCCTGCGACATTCATCACGTCCATATCCTGGCCGATGCTGTGGTAAAAATATTCGTGTTTGCGATCTTTTCCGTCATGGTGAGCAGAGCGGAAAATATCGACCGCGTAAGCCGAAGTGCTGTCGATGCGGATCAGGCTTGTGAGTCGCTCTTGTTTAGCATTGGTTTTCGGCTCGGTAAAAGTCACTTTTGCAAAAGTGATATTTCCCGTCAGTGAGTCTCTGTCGCCGGATGCCGGATAGCAAGCTGTCAGCCGGTACGGATAGTCGCTGCGCATCATGGCATAATCGGAAATACCATCGACACAAACGGTATTGTGCGCCGGGAAACGGGCAAAATATTCCTGATTGTCGCGCGTACCGTAACTGACGCCGAACGAACTTTCGGGCGCCAGCATCAAGCCTTTGGCAAACAGTTCCATAGAAATGCCGTTGGCGTGCGCATGATTGCCGAAAGATCCCACCAATGTGCATGCCATGCCGTTTTCCCGATCTTTGCCGTTGCGTTGCATCAGCCAGCTCACATTGGGGGCATAAATCAGGTTGCTCGTATGCTGATCGTAAGTGATGTCCTGCGGCGGAATTTCCGTCAGCCGATCCACATAAAAAAACAGGGAAAACATCGATTTATTGCCGCGGTTGTAATAGCTGTCATCGATCAGTTTCTGCAACAATTGTGTTATCTCTTTTTCTGCCTCGTACTCGCCATATTTCCGGTAGAGCGAAATCAGCATCTCGAAAGATTGCGCGGTGAGCGGGACATATTTGGCATCGCCGAAAGCTGTAATTCGTCCATTGGGGAACAGGTATTCGGCGGTGGCGGGCGCGGCTTTTTTCAGTATGGCAAAAGTATCCAGAATATGGTTGTTTTCGGCATTGTCGATCAGACCGACGATATCCAGCATGTCTTTACAAACACTCATGGAATAGTTTGCCGATTCCGGCCAGATGCCCGTGACCGGATCATAAATATCCACAACGGCTTCTTTCAGCGCGAACTGGCGAATCGTGGTGTGGTTCATGATTTCGTTGAGATAATATTGCCGTCCTTTCCCGTCCTTATAGTGTGAATCGCTTTCCAGCGCCAGCGCCAGGTAGGTCACAAAACGCGCCTGGAAGATATTCCAATTGTTGTCGGGAACGCCATAGAGGATTTCCTGATCGGCGAAACGTTTCAAAACGCCGGTGATCATGTCGAAATCCGCACCTTGTTTTTTCAAATAGGCATGAAGGAAATCGTAACAGAGGGCAAGACTTGGGATGATGGCATCGAGAATCACCTCGAAAGTAGCCAGTCCCATCAAGTGACTGTTGCCGTATTGTTCCAAAGCAAACGGTTCGCGGCGATAGTGCATGCCGCGGATATACGTCATGAAAATGTCGGAAGCAAAAGTGGCATATTTCTCCTCGCCGGTGTACCAATACAGGAATGCAGCATCGGCAGCGAGCGACATGATACGGTCGTTCATCGGACCGATCATACGCCCTGTTTTCGAGGGATGTACCCATTCCCAGGGACGACCCTCTTTTTTCAGGTTTTGCACATACATCCCTTTTTCATCCATGTAGGGTTGCGTATCTTCCAGCGAAGGCATGGCATAGTCGGTTGCCGGATCGCGGTGCCCTTGGAATTTCACTGTGGGAACAGGTGCTTTGCCCGTACCGTGTGAAAACCGGTCACCGATCACATAGACGCGTTCGTGGTGGGTGTCCCAGTACATCTGCATGCGCGAAATGATCCATTCGGGATCCTTCTGATGCTGATCAACATACTTTTCCACCCCCTTTTTGATGGCTTCGAACGAAGATTTCGACCATGCGGCATTCTCCATTTTCTCTGTAAAAGCCGCTTTTTTGTCATTGGTAATGTATATCCTCGGATGGTTGAGTTCTGTTTTGCACCCAAGCAGCAATACTGCCAAAATGGGAATAAAGAAGTGCTTGTTCATGTTATTTTGCTTGTTACGATGATTTTTGCTATGCCAGATAGAACACCTCTTCCAGAAAAACGGTCACCGGCGAGTTGTCGGAGTTTACTTCCATGATATCGCTCATGTAGTTCCACCATTCTTGCTGGATTTTGGTTGCGCCCAAGTCTTGTGACGACACATTTCCTTCGACTTTCTGTATCCCGAACAGGATATTGGTCTCTTCGTCGAGAAAAATGGAATAATCGCTGATGCCCGACCGCTTTATAAGCTCTGCGATGCCCGGCCAAACCGCGTTGTGGCGTTTGATATACTCATCCTTGAATCCGGGCTTTAATTTCATTTTAAATGCTATCCTGTCCATCTTTTATCTTTTTGAGTCGCAACAAGGCTTCCAAGTAATAATAATCGGCATAAATGATAGCGGCATCCACCTCCGAATTATTCGGTTTGTGGCCGGTGGAATGGAGCAAGAAAGCATTGTTTGTGTCCCTGCTTTGATAATTCTCCGATGACAAAGCGTTCAGGATTTTCACTGCGGCATCCTTGTAGGCTGTGGATTTTTTTGTCGGTTTCACGTATTGCTGCAATTCCAGCAGCGCTGAGGCGACAATGGCGGCTGCCGAAGCATCTCTGGGAGCATTGGGGATGTCCGGCGCCTGGAAATCCCAATAAGGCACAGCATCTTCGGGGAGATTTTTCAGAAAAATATCCACCGCTTTGATGGCTGTTTCGAGGAATGCCTTGTTTTTGGTTTCGCGGTATGCGAGGGTGAAGCCGTAGATTGCCCAGGCCTGTCCGCGCGCCCACATCGTTTCGTCGGCATATCCCTGGTGCGTTTTCCCTTGCAGTTTTTTTCCCGTGATGGTGTCGTAGACGACCACGTGGTAGGTACTGAAATCATTGCGGAAATGGTTTTGCCGCGTTACTTCGGCATGGCGGTAAGCAATGTCGTACAGTTGCTTGCCGCCTCCGTTTTTCGCCGCCCAGAACAGTAACTCAAGGTTCATCATATTGTCGATAATGGTGTTGTGCGGCCACTGTTTCATGTATGGCCAGGAACAGATGGTGCCCACCACAGGATGGTACAGTGTAGCCAACGAATCGGCTACGCGCAACATGATCTCTTTGTATTCCGGGTTCCCGGTGATGCGATAGCCGTTGCCCAGACTGCAGTAGATCTGGAATCCGAGGTCGTGACTGACCACCTTGCGTCCGGCTATCGGGAAGAGCGCTTTGGAGAAGCGCTCCGCCTGCTGCCTGGTATTTTCGTCATGGCCGTATTCGTAAGTATACCAGAGGATGCCCGGCCAAAATCCGCTTCTCCAATCGCTGTAACCGGCACAGTTCCAGTTCTTAGAGGGGCTGTCGTTCAGGATGATATTCGGTATTTTATGCTCGTCCGTCAGTTGTGGCAAAGATTTTTCTACTTGCGTCACACAATAATCCAAAGCCTTATTGGGGTCGAAATTGCCGGTTTTACCTGGCATTTCGGAGACAATCATGGCGCAACCGCCACGCGGCAATAATTCCAGTTTTATTTTGCTCTTCGAGGTCACTTTTTTGGTTTGTATGGCGACGTGTGTCCGGGTTTTGACTTTTTCGCCGCCATCGGTAAACAATCGCAACTCGTATTCCTTATTCGGATCGAGGAAATCGAAAGCAAATTCATACTTCCTGGCATCGTTGTTGGTGATGCTTCCTACAAACCATTTGTCGCCTTTGCGGCGGGCGATGCTGACATATTCTCCGATACTTCCTTCGAGCACGCGGGTGTCGTCCCATACGGTATAGAGTTCATCAAAAAATGCCAATTCAGGCTCGTCCTGGCAGTCGTCGGGCATATCGTACCAATAAAGGTATTGCAGCGGGCTGTAGTTGATGACCGACAACGCCATCTGGTGGCAGGGAGTATTTTTCAGCGAGCGGGCATTCAACGGCAGCGTCGTTTTCAACTCACTGCGATGGTAATAACAGACTGTGGCATCGGCTGCTCCGGCCAAAAATCGGGTGAAAGGCAGCGTAGTGTTATTCACTCCGTCGGGAAATTCTTCGTTGCCTCGCACGCCTTCCTGCGTAAGCAAGTTGGGGAAGGTGCGGCTGAATCCTGTTGGGCGGTATTCGTCGTGAATGTCAACCATGATATTATAGCGCGCGCATTTTTCCACCGCCTCATGCAACCAGGTAGTCCAGCGGAATGAGCCTACGTGCACAAACCCAAACTTGATGCCGGCTACGCCCCACGATTGATACAAAGGCAATATCTCGTCCAGGTATTCGTCGAGCGCCCGTTGGTTTACATAAAGCCATACGCCGATACCTTTCGACTTGGCGTAATTCACGATTTCCTCCATATTGCAATTGGCGATCGACTTTCGGGGGTCGGATTCTTTCTCTACCTCACGGCCATACCACCCCGAATCGAAATGGATGTATTCCAGTCTACGTTTTACGGCGAAATCGACCACTTTTTTTGCAAATTCGGTATTCAGTTGGGTAACCCGCATTATTTTTCCCGGTTTGATCCACGAAGTGTTTGCAATTTCACATGCCTGATTGAGGTTGAGAAAGAGGTCGTTGTTGGCCAGCAACTCTTTGGGTTGGGTAGCCACCATCACCACCCGCCAAGGAGTGGCAAAAGGCGCAATTTCCTCCACCGGGTCGTACATGACACATCGGATGATGTTTTCTTCCCCCTTGCGGACATAAAACTTTGTGCGGCTGTAGTTCACCATTGCCGCTTCACCCAGTGCGGCATACAATCCGTTGGCCAGTTGCAGCGTGAGTGGCCGTTCTGCTTCCTCCTTCCAGTCTTTTACCGGCATTTTGGTATGTATCGCCTGGGCAAACGGAGCGTGCCAGCAATAAGTATTTTCGGGAACACAAAAGGCGGTCTTCTCTGCGGTGATACGCAAGTAATTGTTTCCTATATACTTATAGCGAAAAGCGATGCCTTCGTTGTAAGCGCGGACGATCACCTGAAGTCGATTGCTGCTGCGCTCATTCGATTTGAAGATGAAAGTCCGTTGGTTATAGTGGTCCTTCACTTCGGCGCGTTCGCCGTAAACGGTTTTCCATACGGTATTTACCGCCGTGTCTGCTACGGCTTCCAGCATCATGTCCTTTTCCCAGTTGCTGATGCCCAATGGCGAGGGCAAGATCACAGGCAGTCCGTCGTAATTGATTTCGTACTCCAATTCGCCTTGCGGTTGCTGCTCATGCAGTTCAAAACGCAACTTCCCGTCGGGCGATGACAATTTGTTTGTTTGCGAAAATGCTTGTGCCACAACAAATAATGGCAAAACAATCGATAGAATGAGTATTCGCATCATGTTTTTTTGTTATTAGTTTATTCATAAAAATAAAATGTAAAATGATCCATCAAACATTTGGGGGCAAAAATAGGCATTAAATTCCTTCAAAAAATGCAAGATTTTTTGAAAAACATGTAAAATACCACTTATTTTTAAAAATATGAGCGGAGATTTTGACGAAATAGGATTTATTTTCGCGTAAAATTATTGATGAGATTGCCTCAAAGAAGAAAAACGGAGGATCTCTCAGGGGCGGGGGCGGTTTTGTCTTCCGAGGCTGTCTCAAAAGCCAATAATTGATTAAACCGCAAAGTGCGCAAAGGTTTCGCCAAGTAGGAAAATAAAAAAAGCCTCCCGAATCGCGGCAACGAGGCAGGAGGCATTTTTATGAATGGATTATTTTACGACGATTTTCTGAGTTGTAGGTTGTCCATCGGGATTGATTGTTTTGATCAGATAAATTCCCGAAGACAAATCGGATACATTTATTATCGAAACATTTTTCACCGATTTCACTTTCTTTCCCGTCAAAGAATAAACTTCGGAGACAACTGCCTGATCGCTTAACAAAATAACGTCAGTCGCAGGATTGGGATAAGCCACAATAGTCGCTGCTTTCTTAACATTTTGCAGTGCGGAAAGCGTTTTATTGAACGGATTTACGGTAACGATATTCGATTTCTCTGCAATTCCGGTTTCATAAATCGCAACTACATAAATCGCAATATCCTTTCCATATAAATCACCTTCAGTGTTTGTCCCTTCGCAAATATAAGAAGCCATATTTATGGTAGCCGGCGATTCTGTTGCCGTAACAGAATAATACTCAGCATAATAAATTTTGTAAGAAGTTTTAACCGAATTGGTCGTTGCAGCGTCCCAAGTTACCGTAACATTGTACGATCCATCGGATTCCAATTTGTCTGAAATTCCCGTAACTTTCAGATTTTCAGCCGGTTTTACACCCTCATCCAGCACATCGAGCGAAACGCGATTGGAAATATTTTTATAATCCGAGCCTGCAATTGCGATCACGGCAAATTCGTGCTTCCCATTTTGGACGGTAGTTGCAGTAGTGAATGTAGTTCCGGAAACAACGTCTGCAACGATTGAGTCGCAAATCACTTTATATCCGGTTATTGCGGCCGATGGCGAAGCAGTCCAGTTCAATTCGACGGTATTAACGGGGACTCCGGCGCCCGTTTTCACCGACGCAGTGAGATTGAGCGGGGCATAAGCCGATTGTAGATCACCATAAATATTTTCTGTCTCATCAATATAAGTACCATAGCGGCTGATCGACGACTTTACCGTTTTAAAAAGCAAACCTTCCGCATCGTAGGAGTAAGTTTCGGTTGTAGTGCCGGAAATACCCGATTGCCATTCGCCGCTCACGTAAGCCTGCACCTCAGCGCCCGTTCTTTTCCCATTACTGTAAGAATATATTGTTTTGTCAATATAATTTGCAGTTTCTTCATTGGGTTTGTAGGAGCGAATCGCTTCCGTTACCAAATCGCCGTCGAAGGTATAATCATAATGCGCCCAATAAGTTACCGCAGTGCCGTTATAATTCATCGTTTTCGCATCTTTGTACTGCCCTTTTTCGTAATTCAAATAATGAATATACGACATCAAGGTATCGGTATTGATGTTGTAGGTATTTGCCCGCGTCATTTGTCCGGCTTCGTCGTATTCGTAACCGGTTTTTGAAGAGATGCTCCAAGTATTCGTATTGGCGTTCCACGAATACTTAATAAGCGTATCAACCTGCCCTTTTGCATTATAAGAATAGACAGATTTGCTTGAGGAATTAAGTTCCAAATCAAGTTTGTTTGCCTGATTATAAAACTTGCCGAGAGTAGATGTTGGCGTTTCCGGTTTTGTTGCACCGGCTGAATAAGTGTAAGAATTAACCGTAACAATCTGTTTTTCGCCCTTTACTAACGTAGATGAGCCTGATAAAATGGCGATGATTGCCAAAATGAAAGTAATTTTCTTGTTCATAATTTAATTTATTAAAATACTAATACTCAGATATTTATTTTATAATTTCGATTCCTTTTTTAGAAGTTCGATGACAAAGCTGATTTCATCGACAAGTGCAGACGGACTTCCTCCGTATCCGGTTGAACGCCAGCGGAGGTTGCCGTTTCCGTCAATAATCATTTTTTGGGGAATTCCCGAAAAATGGAAGGCTGCGGCATAAGTCGAATACACCAAATCCTGATGCTTATCATCGCGCCGACGGTCGAGCAAAACATTAAAATCATATTTTTTCTCATTCAGAAAATCATGTATTTTTTGCTTATATTTCGGATCGGTTTCCATCGTGGAAATAAAATAAAACTCCACTTGATTGTCGGATTTGTATTTTTCCACTGCCATTTGCATCCCCGGCATTGCCGCTTTGCAGGGAGCGCACCATGTTGCCCAAAAGTCGAGAACCATTATTTTCCCTTTCTTTGCAGACATATCCACTTTTTCGCCCGAAAGATTTTCCAACTCAAAGAGTTGTATCGGACTGTTTATTAGATGCTTATTAATTTCAGCCTGCTGTTCTTCGATTTTTGACTTTTCTTTCATTGTCGCGACATACGTTTCAAAATCGTCGCCCTGATAATTCTTTTTAAGCCACTCAAGCATCTTCGGAGAAGCGGCATTTTCTTTGACTCCCGACTCTACAACCGATCTTATCAAGTCACTGCGACCTGTTTTTTCGAGTATCAGCATATAAAAATCGGAAAAATCGGAAGATTTTCCTTCAAAAAACGGCGCGATCTGCTGCATCCAAGCGAAAGATTCATCGGTTGAGCCGGTTTCATCAAGTATCTTCGACCATGCGAGCAATGCCGCCTTATTGTCGGAAAGTAGTTTGTTGTGCCATTCCTTGGGCGAATACACCTGCATCTTCATTCGCCGTTGGCGCATAAATATCTCATCAATAATCAATTGTGCGTGCGGAAAAAGTTGTTTTGCCGTCATAAGATTATCGCGGTAGGGAATTTGAACGATATGCCAGAAAAAAGTTGCAAGAAATTCGTAAGGCACATCGTGAATATAGCGTTCAAGCAGCGAATAATCGTTGTTTTTCACAATCCTGTTGTAAATTACGCTTTGGAAAATTTTGCCGTAATAAAGGCCGGTATTTTCGGTTTCAATATCAACAAAACGCGCTGCCGGAAAGCGTTTCAATAATTTTTCCAATTCGTTTTCCTTTTCTGCAAGGTCGCTGATTCTGAAAATCCGATACAAGGCATCGTCCCTTGCCATTATTCCATTGGGAAATTTTGCTCTCACAAGACTCTCGATGACAGATGCCAATGAATCGTTGCGTAAAAACCGTCGAGCGGCGGTGATACATTTCAGCAAATCCTCCTCGTCGGCTTGATTGGCGCTGTCGAGCGACAAAACAAAATCTATATCCGCCCGAATAGCGGCATTTTCCGGAAAATGGTTCAAATGATCCATCGTTTGCGCCGCATAAAACCAAATATTTCGGCGTTGTGAGGGATCTAATTTCAGGGTTTGATTATACCAGAACAGCAGCACATTGTCGGGAATCTGATTCGTTGTATCGGTAAAATACTCCGGAATGGAGTAGCGAACGCTGGATGCTCCTCGCAACAAACCCCATCCGGTGAATGCTGAAGGGATATTTTGTCCGGTTTCATTGACGGTAAACTGCACGTAAGTTTCCTCTCCTCCGGTGTCGGATATGCCATCGGCAGCGAATTTGAAGGCCGTCAAGGCTGCATCGGTCGGAACTGTAATTTCCGCGATCCACGCCGTATCCGTTTTCCGCATTTGCAGGTCGTTGCCATACCAAACATAATCTTTGTAATAATAAACAACGCCCTCTATGCTCTCTTTGCCGGCCAAAACGGTCATATCGTTGCGATAAATAACGGTTAATGGTTGCCCGCGAGTTATTCTGTCGGGAATATATGAAACCGATTTGAGGGTTTCCTGTGCATTAACCCACGCAATCAGCGTTATCAAGCCAATAAGTGTCAAAAATATCCTTCTCATTGTATTTATTTTGTTAATAGCCTTCAATTTTTACGCTCATATCAACTATTTTTCCAAAGTTGTCGAAAACATTCAAGGGCGCTTTTCGATTTACAACTCCGTTTATTTCATTCAGGTTGTAAAATGCGCCAGACGAGGTATTGATCGCGAATTCATACAATTTTCCCTCTTTGCCGTTCCAAGTGGACACATACATTATCGTTCCCGAAACATCGCGTAAAGCCGACCAAATACCTGTGTTGTATATTTTCAGATTGGTTATTTTTTCGTCTTCCGGAAACGGATCATTTACCAGCACAGCCTGCTTGGAGCCCGCATAACTGAATGCATAGATATTTCTTTCCGTTGCGTAATAAAAATAATAACCTCTTGTACCTGAAGCATAAAAGCGAGCGTCATAGATTTCGGGCAGTGCGCTCATATCGTAAATTGTTCGCGCGAGATTGTGTATTTCCGGATTTTCCTCGTTTACATGCTCAAAATCGAGAAATGTAATGGTATTGAACTTGATGCGATACAATTCGCGACTTGCGCCATCGGTAAACAGCGCAAATCCTTCCGCTTCATAACCGTTGTCGAAGTACATCAGGTCTTTCCCAATATTGTTCACGTCAAAACGCGCTGTGGGCAGTTGTTCGGCAAAAGGCAAAAGCGGCTCTTCTTCCCAATAGGAATAAGGCAAGCGCACAAAGCGTTTCCCGACGGTATCATAAAAAGCGCCGGCATTATTGACAAATGAGGAAGGCTGCTCAGAAAAATAAACATAAGGCGCGACACTCACCTCTCCTTTCAACGAACTGCTGTTGGGAAGCGCATTCGAGAAGGCATAAATCCAGTATGGCGAAGCCTGATTGTTTATGCAATGCACTTTCCCGTCGTTGATCAAAAGCGTGGAGTGATGAACGCCATACCGACCGCCATGCCCGACAAACTGAGGCAGGATGCGGGAAACGGGATTTTTGAACATCTCTTCGTTTTTGTGCTGCAAACTGAAATCTTTGCCCGAAAGCAACAAAAATTCGCTATCGGTACCGACATACACATTATCTACAATCGTGGTATTTATCCTAACGGTTGACACAAAAAGCGGATTTCCGCCTATTTTCACGCCATTCATTGAAGAATAGACATTTCTCATCCGGCGATTTGTCTCAAGTCCCGGAACGGAATTTGTTGTTGCAATATAGTCCAAATCGCTGCCATCGCTGCCGGTATGCAACACCACCCAGCCGGAAATAACCGAAGCGATCACTGTCAATGAATATTTTGTCTGATATACCGTATTGTTCTGTTTATCGGTTATGTACAGCATAATGGCATACGGATCGGGTTGAGGTTGTTGGGTAACAACCATTTTCAGATCGCGTTCCGTCGTAAGCTTTTCTGTAGCAGATGCTTCATTTACGAACTTATCCGAATACAGCACCCATTTAAACTCCAAATTGGCGTTGTCGATGGTTGCTTCGGTAAACCGGATATCGGGCGTGATCACAAGGCTGTCGAACTGGCTTCGAGTGAAAGTGGTCTGCACTCCTGTCGTATCGACATAAATTTCGTTCAAAACAGTGTAATCGTAGTTGCCCTTATCATCGAAACAGGATGTAATCGACAAAAGACAAAAAAATGCAGCAAATATGAATAATTTATCTCGGTCCATAATATATTTCTTCTTTTTGTTCGGCGTCATCGTCAACATAAATCGGCCCGTATTTCTCACGATATTCTCTGTATGCGTCATTCAAGCGAATCGCAAATGCTTGAATTTCAACTATCGTATAAATCCCTTCTTGCGGTCCGCTTGGGCTGCGTTCTGCTTGTGGCCAGTCGGTAAGTCCCAGCACATCAATAGCAAAACGATATTTATTTACGCTGTAAACTCCAAAATAATAGTCAGGCCAATGATCCGGACGGAGAAGTATGTCGCCCCAAGTAAGCGAAAAATTTATAAATTCCGAATTTCCGGGAGTTAAATCCTCTGTTTCAACGAGTTGCAATTTTAAAGAAACAGATTTTGTTTTGGTATCTTCGGTTCGATAAAGCACTATCGGCAAATATGAAATATATTCTCCGGCCGACATCACGCCATCGAAAAGCGTGTAATGAATGCCTTCAATCGCAGTAGTATTTTCCTCAACCGCTGCCGCGCGAAAAATTCGATCTGCATCGCCAATATACCCCATAAGTTTTACCTTAATCAAAAATGTATCTTTCATCAGAGATGAATTTTGCAAAGCGAAAGAATAATTCTTTTCCGAAACAATCTGCTCGACATTGGCAAACATCGTTCGTTCGTAGAAATAAACCTTCCCCGCGAGTTCGTAATCCATCGTTTCATTTTCGCGACAGGAAGCGAAAAATAAGATTACAGCGCTGATAAATACAATGATTTTATTCATTATTTCGTCCTCCATATTCTATTTCATCATCCGGCAAAGGCAAAACATAACTCGGTACAACGTAGGATACCGTAATCGACTGACCATTTGCAGAACGAATCGGAATCAGCGAATAGTTCAGCCTTTTAAAGAAATAAAACAACTGACCCTCGGCGAAAAACTCCTTCGCATATTCTTTATAAAGTTCATTTTCAGCATCTTCGCGACTTAACGTTTCGCTGAGCGGAATTTCAATTTGCCGCGCCATTCTGACCGTATTCAGATACTTGGCGGCAAGCGCAGTATTCCCGCTGTTGATGGCGCTTTCGGCTGCAATATAGTATGCTTCGCTCAGCCTCATAATCGGCATTCTGTACAGATATGCAGTAATTCCCGCTGTTTGTTTCAATTTGGTTGAAAACCGGACGTCATCGTAATTTGCCGACTGAAATTCATATCTTGTGTCGTGATCGAGCCCCGATGAATAAAGTTCATACAATGCATCATAATTTTCATTGAGCATATACAAACCGTAATTGCCGGTAAACCAAGAAGTATATATCTCATTCAAATTGCTTATATACAGCGTAAAAACCAATTCTTCGGAGAACACACTGTTTCGTTGACGCGAATCGGAATTGTTGATTTCTCCGAGCGGCGTCCAGTAAAAAACTTCCTGATTTATCACCGCTTCAGCCGCCTCCGTTGCTCTTTGAAAGTCTTTTTTATACAAATATATCCTTGCCTGCAGCAATTTTACAGCATAGTAATTGAATTTGAAACAACGATCGCGTTCGTAGGTCGAGTCAAACGAATCATTACTTTCGTTGGTCGCTATCACAGGATCGATAAGCAGGCTGTTTTCAGCAGTTTGCAAATCGGAAAGCGCAAGATTGAGAATCTCCTCTACGGTGGAAAGCGGAGTTGCCATTGCGCTAACCGTATTTATCCAAGGAATTGCTTTGCTTTGAGAATCAACAATATAACTTTTACCAAACAGTCGAAGCAAGTCGAAATGCAAAAAAGCGCGTAAACCGTATGCTTCTCCTTTGATCAAATCGTAATTTCTTCCGGTAAAAAGCGCCTTATCCGAATCTTCAATGTTGATTATCAGTTCATTGAGATTGGCGATTACATTATACATATTCAGCCAAATTGCATTAATTCGCGACACACAGGACGCTTCCGTAAAATTATACGATTTGGCATGATAATAAGAATGACTTGTAGCGTAAACTCCTGTGTAATACTGCGCCATCACATCATTAAAGCCAAAGGTCAGTTCGCGCCCATACAGCGATTGCTGCGTCATTAACAAATAAACGCCCGTCAGCGCATCTTTGAAACCCTGCTCGTCTTGAAAATTATCTTTTGCTTTTATTTCGGTTTTCGGACTGATGTCTAACCAGTCGCTGCACGAAACAAGACAATATCCAAATATGCAAACAAATAATATTTTTGTCAATTTCTGAAACATCTTCAATAATAATTATCAATTTTCAAATCCTGCATTGCAAACCGAAGGAGAACACCCTTGCCCGCGGATACGACAGCCCCTGTTCACGTTTAACCGTACTGAACCAACCCACATCGTTGATATGGAAAGTCAGTTTGCAATAATCGAAAAAACGGCTTTTCACAAATTTCAGTTTGGAAAAGTCGTACCCAAGATTGATCGACGAAAGCACAAGTTCGTCGAGGTCTTCCACAAACCGCGAAGTCGGCTTTGTAACCGACAAATCGGAAATACTCTTGAATTTTGCAGGCACTCCGGGCGTGTTCCAGCGGTCTGTAAGCACTCGCCGATCAACATTCCAGTTCAGCACATCGGCGTTTTCCACTTTTTCAACAAGCGTGCTGTTGTACGCCTGTCCACCGAAACGGTAACTGAACGCCATATTGATTTCAAAACCTTTGTATGCAAGATTGAATCCTGCATTTCCTCGATATTTCGGGGTAGCGTCGCCGCAGACAACCTGTTCGTCGGCGCTCCACTCAAAAGTTGTTGTGCCGTCTTTTTTCACAAAAACTTCCTGTCCGGTTATCGGATCAATCCCCTTCGACGGGACAGCCCAAATAGCCGTGATGCTC
Organism: Dysgonamonadaceae bacterium; assembly: GCA_031272075.1. Lineage (GTDB taxonomy): Bacteria > Bacteroidota > Bacteroidia > Bacteroidales > Azobacteroidaceae > BNXB01. Next base: position 5,319 of record JAISUK010000020.1, on the reverse strand, counting down.
TGTCCTTCTTCGTAACGATAAGAGGGAGTCCGTTGCGCTTTTTTAGCTTCGTCGGTCGAAGCGCCTGTTTCTTTCTCGGCGTCGCGTTCTTCGTTCAATTGTTTCAGTGCGTTGGAAATTTTTGCAATCTTATTGCTGTTGTGCGCCACATTGGCAAAAACATTAAGATACGCATTGGTGCCCGGATTTGACCAAATCCTGAAATTCGATGCAATTTCGAATCCCTTATTTTCCGTTTCCCCAAGATTTTCTCTGTATGTTGCGAAACCCGCTGAAGGCGGTAAAGTTACGTCTGTCAGCAAATTAGTTGTTGTTGCTCTGTAAAAATTGAATTGCAACGAATATTTGCGAAAAAATGAAATATCCAAGCCTATATTCCGGTCTAATTGTTGTTGCCATTTCAGGTTATCGTTTGCCATTCCCAGCAGTTTGATCCCCATATCTCCGTTGTAAGTCTGATCGGTAATGTAGTTGTATGTAGCAATCGACTGATAGGAACTGAAATTTTGCGAGCCTGTGTAGCCGAGCGATCCTTTAATTTTCAAGAGATCGATTATTTCCGTCGCTTTCATAAACGATTCGTTGTGAATATTCCATCCAATCCCGATTGACCAGAAATTTCCCCAGCGTTTTTTCGCTCCGAATTGTGAAGATCCGCTCAAGCGATACGAAACATCGGCAAGGTATCTGTTTGCATAAGAATAGTTTGCGGAAGCGATTAATCCAAGGCTGCGCGATGTGCTTTCGCTCCCCGAAGGTTTCCCGCCACTTTCATATCCGCTTCCGAAAGAAATATAGTCCATTTTATCCGAAGGGAAGCCTACGGCGGTCATTCCGGCAGTTTCAGAGCGGCTTTCTTCGATATTGTAAAGTACATTTGTATAAAGCAGATTTCTATTTTTCTGCAAAGTATATGAGATTCCGGCATCGGCGCTTATGGAGCGCTGTTTCCCCGTAGTTTCGGTGAATTGTCCGCGTAAAAGATACTCTTCCGACGATGCGGAAATATTTGCATAACGGGTGTGCGAAGCCGGAATAAAAATTCTTGAGCCGTTATTCTGATGCGAGTAGCCGATACGCGCTGTGATTCGCATATTTTCAATCGCCCACCATTCGCCGTAAAAATTTTCGGTAACCGAAGTGTAATCCGATTCGTTTTTACTCTTCAAACCGGCGTTGTACAGCGGATTATAGGCTGTAGAATTATACATTTTGACAAGTCGTCCATCCTCTTCATAAAGCCTCCAATAGGGATTCATTCTCGAATATTCCGAAAAATCTCCGTAGGGCGAGTTGTGGGCATTGTTTCCGTCTACCGAAAGGTTATTGGTAAAAGACAGATTTTTATAGCGGTAAAGGAGAATAACATTTCCGCTGATTGTGTTTCTGTCCGATCCTTTCATCACGCCTGCAATACGGTTGTAGCCAATATTTGCCGAATATCGCATCGCCTCGTCGCCGCCGTCGAGCAACAGGGAATGTTTCTGTCCAAGTCCGATTCTCAGCGGCTGCGACATCCAGTACGTATCCACTCCCCGCACAACTTCTTTGTAAAGTTCATTGTAAGCATTTGTGAGTTGGGCTTGAGAATAGGCGTTGGTCGAGGTGTATTTACCGGCAAGCACCTCTGCCTGAAGTTTTTCCGCAGCATTAGTAAGATGATAGCTTGTCAGGTCGGGAGCGGTAATATCGGCGCTTCCGGTATATGAAACGCGTAACCGACCGGTTTCGGGCAACAGCGTTTCGATGATAACTACGCCGTTTGCCGCTTTTGAACCGTAAATAGCCTTTGCTGCAGCGTCTTTGAGCAAAGTTACGCTTTTTACGAGGTTCATATCCATATCATAAACCTTTTCTACGGTTGTTTCAAAGCCATTGAGGATGAAAAGCGGCTGGTTGAGCGAGGTTGAGTATTCGCCCTTAATGTCGGGAATGCTGTTGATGCCGCGCATCTGAATATCCGGCATACGGTTGGGATCGCTGCCGAAGTCAATACTTTCATTTATCACAAACGAAGGATCTATATTCTTGAGACTGAACAAAATATTCTGATTTCCAAGTCTTTTCAATTCCTCACCCGAAATAGTTGTCGCCGCTCCGGTAAATGTTTCCGCCCGTCGGGTAAACATACCGGTTGCAACAACCTCAATCTCTTTCAAGCCTATCAAATCTTCTTCCATTACAACATCCAAGATTTCTTTTCCGACACAGGAGAGATCCCTCGTTTTCATGCCAAGAAAGGAAAAATGCAAGACAGTTGCGGTTTCATTGGAAAGATCAAGTTCATACATACCATCGGCGTCTGTAAAAGCGCCTTTGTTTGTGTCTTTCAACCAGACACTTACTCCAACCAAGGGCTCCTTGTTTTTATTTGTTACCAAGCCTTTTATGACACGTTTCCCATTTTTGGCTTCGTTCCCGCTTTTTTCTTCATTCCTTTTATTCAAGCGAACCGTAATTATTTCACCTTCAATACGATAGACAAAACCAGTTCCTGCAAATACCATATCAAGTATTTCGCGAACAGTTTTTTGTTTAACGTTAATCGTTACCGGCTTCATCGACTCGGCATCCGCTGCGTTGTAAACAAAGTTCAATTTTGTACGGCGCTGTATTTCTTCAAAAAAAACTTTCAAAGGAGCTTCTTTTAAATGTATGCTGATTTTGTCGTCCGCATCTTCCTGAGCCTGTAATGGCGCAAAAAAACACAGAAGCAGCAAAACGCCGACCGTAAATTTCCTGATTTTTGTCATTTTTTATTGATATAAACTTTATTTCCTGAAACATTAATGCTAACCTCCGTCGAAAATTCTATCGCTTTGAAAAAATGCGCTATCGAAACAGAACGTTCAAGACTGCCGGTAAATCGGAGATTCCTCAACTCATCCTTTTCGAAATACACATCCATATCGTACCAAAGCGCTAACGTCGTCATAATTTCGCTCAAATCTTCATTTTCGAAAATGAATTTGCCTTCATTCCATGCTATGTATGGAGCGACATCCACCGTTTTCAGGGAAAGCGAGTGCGTATCCGAGTTGTATTCGGCCAACTGTGAGACTTGCATCCGCGTTTCTTCGGTTGCATTGCCGGTTAGCACGCTCACACTACCCTGAACCAACACGATACGAATAAAATTGCCCGAATAAGCATTAATATTGAACGAAGTCCCATACTGCTTTACGGCAATATCGCCGACATTGACATAAAACGGCTGATTTTCGTTTTTCGCAACCTCAAAATAGGCCTCACCTTTCAAAAATACTTCGCGGATCCCTTCGGGACCGAAACTGATCGGATATTTCAATTCGCTCGCAGAATTCAGATGTACTTTCGTGCCATCGGAAAGGGTAATCCGGTATTCACCCCCACGAGGCACAAGCAGCGTGTTATATTTGACTTCGCCAATTTCGCTGTTAGTCTGAGGATAAGCAATTCCCGACTGCGAATTGGTTGCATACCGAGAACTGCCAAGTACAATTGTTTGCGAAGAATCGGTTACTAATGCAATTTGACTGCCATCTCCGGTAACAAGCACTGCATGCGCACCTCCGGGTTTTATGGTGATTAATTCGCTTTTGCTGTCTGCTCTGAAAAAATAATAACCCAACGAGGCGGCAATGATCATAAACGCAAACACTGCTGCATATTTGTATAAATTGCGAAAATGCAGATAAACAGGCTTCTTCCGCGTTTTTTTCAGGAATTTGTTGTAAGCATTTTTACAATCAACCGCTTTGAACTCTTTATAATATGCTTCAAAAGCGTAAGATGAACAAATTTGCCCAAAAAATGCTTCATTTTCCTTCGACTCATCTCGCCATTCCTGCAGTTCGGCAGTTTCTTCTTCGGAGAGTCTGCCAAGCAAATAACGCGATATCAGGATGCTAATTTCTTTGTTTTGTTGTGTAAACATAAAATCAGTTTTATAATATTAAAACAACTATATGAACAAAAAGGGGTACAAAGAGCCTGAAAAAAAATTAAAAAGTTATATCACTGCGCAAAATCAACGCAAAATCAACGCAAAATCAGCGCAAAATAAAAGGTAAAATGGAGATGAAAAATAAAGGATTCATTTTGTCTTTAATTTTTCTGACGGCTCTCTTCTTTTGAGTTTTAACGGTTTCAATGGATATATTCAGGAGTTCCGCAATCTCATCATTGCGTTTCCCCGAAAGGTGCATTTCAAATATTTGTTTGCATTTGTCGGGCAATTCATCAATGGCGAGCGACAGTTGGCGATAAATTTCCCGCTCATCGATTTCTTGTCCCATATCAGCATTATCTTCTGCGTTTTCGTGAACAAAATCGGCATATTTATCCACTACATCCTGATGTTTTAGATGATTTAAACATCTGTGTTTTATCGATTTATAAAGAAAAGAGTTAAATGCGGGGCTGAAATCAACTTCAATTTCATTTTCCCAAATATGAATAAACAAATCCTGCACAATGTCTTCCGCCTCAATTTTATGGATTTCGAACGACATCGCATACACGACAAGAGCGCTGTAGTATTCTCGATATAGTTTTTGAAAATCGGCAGCAGTATCGTCAATTGTCAGTATTGTTCTGTTAAACAACAATTAATAGTAATGCTTTATAAACTAAATCGCAAATATAATGCAAATTCGTGCAAAAATATCGATAATCTGATAAAATTTATTTTTTTGTCAAAAATACCATATTTTTGGTATAGAGAAATGTTTATTGATTTGTCCAAAAGCATTTATATCTCCTTGCCCGCATCGCAAAAACTGTAATATGTGCCGCTTCCGATGATTCTATCGAGCAAAACCTTACTGTGCGTATTTATTTAACGCAGTTATTTTAAAAATTGATTTACGGATTTAAGGTTTTATTTACGATGTTTATTGCCTGTATTTCCCTTCCAATTTCATTTGGGCGATAAACCGGTTCCATTCATTGGCTATCAACCTGCGGTTTTCGTCCCTGATATCACGGGCTTCCTGAGGATTTTGCAACACCGACACATCCATAGGATATCCGACTGCAAGATAAAATTAATGATTATCCGCAATAACCACCCCCAAAATGCTTTTTGAGGATTAAGTATTTGATAAACAGATAAAAACCAAAATTACTTCATAAACATAGCATCCGGTGAAATTCTTGCCCGAATTTTTTTCGTATCTTTGGCGCACGTAATATATTAAAGTACGCGAAAATATGAAACTGTTAGATTTTACGACGACATTCCCCGACGAGGAAACCTGCAAAGCAAAATTCCGCGAACAGCGCGAAAAACAGGGCGTTGTCTGCCCGAAATGCGGTTGCAGACACCACTATTGGAAG
>JAISUK010000040.1 GCA_031272075.1 Dysgonamonadaceae bacterium | reverse complement strand
GCCACGCAGGAGGAATGGTGGGAGCATATCCATAAGATTGAGCAGGGTCCGTTTACTCCTTGGGAAGAAGCCGAAAGAGAATTTCAAGAATGGAAAGCAGAATATTTAAAGAAGAAGGGATACATCGTAAACCTCGCGACGTAAGCAACCAGTTCAAAGCCAGTCTCGTTTCCATTTACGATTATACGCTTGAAACCTTTGGTTATGTTCAAGCCGAACGCTATATGCAAAAAATCGAACAGCATATAGATTCGCTCCATACTTTCTATACCTACCATCCCGAATGTCGCCATATCCCGACAAAAAGCCGGATGTATCGCAACATCATTCTCGATTCGCACCTCATCATCTAACGCATTGCAGCTGAGCGTATTGAAGTGCTCGACATAGTTCATTCCGCATCAAGCGTCGGCAAAATCCGCGCCGCACGCCGTATCAGGCTGTAATACAAATAAGTCAAAGACCGCGTGTCAAGTTAAAAAACGTGTAAGCACCTTTATCATAATTTTTTACTGCAATTTATAATGGCTCATATCAATATCATACGGGATGTCTGAAAGGGTGGCTGATGGGCGAAAATACGACACTTTCAGGATGTCGAACTCCGGTTTGGAACCGATTTTGACGGTATGACGGAGTATGGTTCCGGGGTAGTCCATCGATTCGTAAATCGTTGCCGTGCCGGAAAAGGCGCTTAACTGTTTTGACAGCCCGGCGGCTTTCTCGCCTCCGAGCGCTTCGGCAAGTTTTGCGTATTGGCTGTCTTCGGTTTTCTGCTCTAACTTCAGGACATTGCAACGCAAACCCGCGATCTCTTCTTCGCCGATTTTCTCGTATTGATTGCGTTTCTGAACGGCTTTGCAAATCCCTGCGAGGTGCGAGCGGGCGCTCTCGGCGAGGGTGCTGTGCGAAGTCTCTTTGCGCATAGCGATTTTTTTGTTCGTATTGAAGATGTAACTCGCTACTTTGCCGTCTTCGACGCGGTAGAGGTAAAGCGCTTGTCCGGCAGCGTTTTTGCGGTCTTCCAACAGCACGTCGCCGACCTTGACAAGCGTGATGTCCAGTCGTGACTGGTCGTCGGTGTTCATAATGGCCTTCATGCCGGCGGCTTCATCCACTTCGTAGGTAACTTTGAAGTCACCGTCAATCCAGGCCAGACCGTCGGTTGCGGAGGTTTTCGAATCATTTGAAGCCTCGTCCGTCGCGTTTTCGTCGACAACCAAATCGTCGGACACCGCCCCATCATCTCCGGAGGACACTATTCCCGACAGTCCTTTCAATAAGTCGAATATGCTTGAACTGTCGTCGTTTGAAGTAGTATCCGTTTGCTCGGTCTGACTGTTTGACCAGGGTAGTTTATCCAGATAGGGACTGAACTGCTTTGTCAAGGTCGCTCCAAAAATAAACAGCGCAACGGCCAAGATGACGCCAAGCAGCGCAAAGAACAGCAGAGCGCGCGAAAAGTTACGACGATTGCGGTTTACCGAACCGGAACACGCCCATACGATACAAAGTATCAGTCCAATAATGGGTAGCGAAAGCAGGAAGAGTGTCCCGATAAAGCCCAAAGTGCCTATCGGCTTTGCGTGTGAATCACCCTGCGAAGCTATCGGAGGCTGCGGTGAGGCGGTCACTGCATTGACAGGTTTGCCACAACTTGAACAAAATTTCACTTCATCGGGCAAATATGCCCCACATTCATTACAAAATGCCATAATAATACACCAAGAATAAAAAATTTATTGTTTCCTATTAGATCGTGCAAAGTTACGGCGGATATAAAATTATGTCAATAGCCAATTTTGGCTATATTGCATAGCTGATTTTGGCTATAAAAACTTCCATTCAAGACTTACATCCATTAGCTATGAACTGCGCACGTCGCAACACGAAAGAACGAAAACTTGCTAAGTTTTAGAAACTTAGCAAGTTTTCGCCTAAAAAGTTTTAGCCCCAAATTATTTCACAACCACCTTCCGGGTTGCTCCATCAATCCTGACCACATACACGCCGCGGGGCAGCGTGACGGCGGTCTCGCCTTCAGTGACGGTCTGTTGCTTGTAGAGCGTACCCGACAGATTGTACACAGACATATTCGTCGACTTCAGCACGCTGACAAACAGCGTATTGTCGCTCGTCCAGACCTTCAAGCCCGACGATGCCGTTTCCAGCCCGTTCGGTACATTGTCGCGCGTGACCGTAATCGTATAGACGCGCGAAGTGCCGTCTTCAGCAGTGACGGTTACCGTAACCGCATTGTCGCCGACCGACAGGCCGCCGGCACCCGATACGTAGTAACTTGCCTGATTGTGATTCGCGCTCGCATTGACGGTGATAGACGTAACACTGTAAGGCACCTGCAGCGTATAATTCAACACACCGGGATCGAAAGCAGGCGACAGCGTATAGCCCGCTACCGAGAGCGACGCCAGGCTGTTGTCCGAACTGAGCTGCGCCGGACGCGCCCCGATTGTTACCGCAACGGTAGTAGTCAGCGAATAACCGCCCGAATTATCGACGCCAGAAGGAAGCGTCACTGTGCCCGTAGCGGTAAACGTCTGCGCCGTTTCCAGGGCGGTATTGTAGCCGCTCACATCCCAGCTGACGGATGCCGCCATCGTTCCTTGCGAGGTGTTGATGGTAACGGTCGATGGCAATCCCAGACCCGCTGCCGACTGGGGAGCGCCCCAGGCTACGCTTACCGGCGACAGGGTCACGATGCCCTGAAATTCGGGATTGACGACCGGTGGAGCATTGGTCGTTACCGACAACGGCGGGGAAGCGGGCGAAGCTTCGAGCGTAGCGGTCGCAACGTAGCGTACATAGAAATTATAGGTCGTTGAGGGCGACAGGTTGATGAACAAATTCGACGTCTGCCACGGACCTGAAGGGCTCGTGCTGTATTCGCCGTTTAGCACCGGCTGGAGCACTACTTCGTTATGCGTCTTGCTTTGCAAGACCGGTGGTGTCGACGGAGCTGCCTGTGTCCCTTTTGCCGTATTCAATTGCACCTGCGTGGCGGTACAGGTAAGCGAATTTGTCAAGCCCGACGGCAAGCCCGGAACTGCTAACGTGAATTTATCGGGTGTGGCTAAACCGCTTGCTGCCTGCATCAAGACAACATTGCTTACAATGCCTGTTACGCCGCTGACATTGAGCGTTGTTGTACCCGCGCCGCCGACACTGGCCGAACCGGTGATATTAAGTTTTGACGATGGATAGGTAAAGTTTATTGTACCTCCCAACAATGATAATGACGCAACTGTACGGCTACCGTCAACCGTCAGAGAAGCGCCCGCTTCTTGAGCATAGTTTCCTCTCCAGTCGGTGGACAGTTTCAACGTACCGCTTTCGTTTATCAAAGAAGCCGTTGTTGTATTGGTGCCGTTCAATGTCAACGTACCGGAGCCTTTTTTAAAAACATTTACCGACGGGTAACTGCCGGAAATGCCGCCCGAATACGTGAGGTTGCTGTCGAAATCGAATACAACAGAAGCAGTGCCTGGCATAATCACAATATTCGGCGTTACTGCGGCTTTGAAAATCGAGTTGTTGTTGTTGCTGCTTACTCCGCCGCCAGTCCGAAATCCGCCGGTATTGCTTACCGCTTTGGTAAATGTAATACTCGAGTTGTTCTGTCCAAAGTTATCAACCCCACCTGTGCCTGTGATTGTGCCGGTATATGTCTTGTTAGAATTCATAAAAAAAGTGACATAGGCGCCTGAACTAATACTAAGGTTGTTGGCTACCATACCGTTTGCACCACCGTTACCGAGTTGCAGATAGCCCGCCGACACGGTAAACGTGCTGGTGCTTGCATTGTCGGCAGTAAAAATAAGAGTGCCGGTGCCTTCTTTGTAAAGAGGTCCACTGCTTGAGGGCAATGCAGTAGCAAAAGTAACATTGTTTGCGCCAACATCGAAAGTGGTTCCTGTGGTCGAATTGATATTATCAATTTTTCCGGAGATATCGGCAGTGTTGCCACTGAGCCACCGTATCGTTTTTCCCCTGTCGGTAAGTGAAATCTTTGAGGATGCGGCGCCGAAACTTGCAAGTGCAGAAAACTCCAATACGCCTTGCTGGATGGTTGTACGTCCGGTATAAGTACTTGTTCCGGTAAGTTTCAAAGTGCCGAAGCCGGTTTTGACAAGCGTGCCCGTGCCGGAAATCTTGCCGGCAAAATCGCCGCTTCCGTCCGTTCCATCGGTTGTTCCGATAACAAGTTGCTTTGAGCCGAGAACGACCTCGTCGCCTGTGTCTGAACCGTTTTGTAGCGATTTAATTTTGCACTGTGATCCAACACCTGATATGTCGAATTTACCATCGTCGGCATGGGTAAACCAAATGCCATCCGAGTTTGCTATTGAGCCGCTGCCGCTAAGCGCAAGCGTGCCGCGATCTATGGATGCATAGTCGGTGAATGTGTTAGCGCCGGTTAGGGTCGTTTTGCCGGTACTTATTTGACTAATATAACCGGCGCCGCTGATGACTCCGCCGTAAGTGAACGATGTGCCTGAACGACCGAACAACAGTCCGCAACCGGCGGCGACCGACACATTTCCATTACCGACAGAGCCGGTCGAAGAACCTGTCGTTGAATTGGCGCCTATATATAAACTACCGAGGGTAATCGTCGTTCCGCCGTCATAATTATTATCGTAACTAAGAATTAACTTGTAATTGGAGTGTTTTTCCACCTTGCCTGGACCCCATATTTTTTTGTTAAAAGTATAATCTTTACCCGGAGTGAAACGCAGCACGGCGGTGGATCTGTCAACAAGTACATCGCTCGTAGAAGATATATCGCCTGCAGTGGATGTGCCGCCCAATTCCAACACCCCTTCGTAAATAACGGTTTGTCCGGTGTAGGTGTGTGCGTCACTCGTCAGTTTAAGCTTGCCTGGATATGCTTTCTGTATTTGTTTTCCACCATTTATGATTTTATTGGCGTACGTTACTGTATTATCGGATGAAACGGTAAAATTGACACTTGCATCGGTTTCGCCATGGAAATTAATTTCTCCCGTAGGCGCACAGTCCATGAAAATTAAAGTGCCGTCCAATATAGACGTATATCCTGAGTAACTTGCTTGCTTCAGCGTCAATGTACTTGTGTTACCGGTCTTTTGCACATTGCCGGCGCCGGTAATCGGGATGTCGAGCGTTTTTTGTCCTGCTCTCCAAACAAACTCCGTCTTGGCGGTATTCAAGTGTATTCTGTTTGAAGCGAAGCCGGCGTTATAGACGTTGAGAAAAACAATATTGGTAGTGTTCTGGTTGTGAATCACGGTTCCTCCCGTATAAGTGTTTGCAACCTTCAGATTGACGTTGAATTCGCCTTCAATGGTTTCTGCTCGAACACCCCCTGCGCCTGAAATTGTTTGATTGACATCGATTGTACTGCTGCCGGATGATGTAGATCTAAAAAAGCACAGAATAGCATTGGCGTTGACCGTCGTGGGGCTGTTATAAGAGGTAGTAGCATGAGTAACAAGCAACCAGCCTGCACTCACTGTTGTTCTACCGGTCAATCCGGAAACATCACCTCGCCAATACAAATCTCCTGTGCCGTATTTCCAGAATGTGCCGCTGCCGGTTATTGGACAATAGACACTCACAGCTGTAGTAGTTGTTACGTAAAAGTCAACATTACTGCCGGAAGCGATGCTGATAGTGGCAGAGGAGTTGGTAGTGTAAGACCCTTGATGGGTATCGTCGCCAAACTTTACTATTCCGTTTGTGACGGTAAGCCCGCCTGTCCACGCATTGGCAGTTCCCAATAGTTTAAGCGTACCGCCGCCTGTTACAGTAAGTTTGTAGCTGCCGGTTACGTTTCCGCTAACTGTGCAAGTGATGCTGGGTGCAACAGTGAGAGTAGTGTTGCCTGTAAGTGTAATGTTGTCGTAAGTAGTACCAGCCGAAACATTTCCGGACCAGTTTGTGTTTGCAGCCATAGCCCCGGAGATGCTCATCAGGGCGATTGTCAGCGTTATCGCCGCTCTTTTAAACCATTTTACCCCCACCCTATCGCAAAATTCCGATACAGTGCGAATTAGGTATTTATGGGAATTTTTCAAGTAAATTTGTTTCATTTTCATCGTTTTAATTTATTAATTGTAATTAGTTATTGTGTGATGCCGTTCATCTCTTGCAGTAACTGCATGATGTGATTGTACGTCACCATGAAAAAAGAACCGAATACGATTGCCAAAATAATGCCTACCAGCGTAAAGAAGAGCAGTGCGCGCGACAGGTTGCGGCGGTTGATATTGACCGACGACGAGCAAGCCCAAACGATACAGAGTATCAGCCCGATAATCGGCAAACCATAAGCGATCAGTGTTAAAATATAGCCAACAGTGCCTATTGGCTTTGTGCGTGAGTCAACCTGCCGAGCAACCTGGGGTTGCGGCGAGGCGGCGACGGCCTGCTGCACAGGTGGTGCGGCGGGAGGCGGAGCTACCGGCGTCGAAGCTGCCGGCATGGGTTCTGCGGGTGTAGAAACGGGCTCGGGTGCGGGCGCTGCCGTGACAGGCTTACCGCAACTTGAGCAAAACTTTACATCTTCGGGCAAACTTGCCCCACATTCATTACAAAATGCCATAATAATAATCTTTTATTTATTAATTAAAAATTCCTTTCTATTTGATTCTGCAAAGTTACGGCGCGTAGAAATTTTGTCAATAGCCAATTTTGGCCATACGGCATAGCTAATTTTGGCTATATGGGCATAGCCAATTTTGGCTATATGGCGCCGAAATGCATATCGAAAATAGCGATATTGCCAGCCAAAACTCGAAATAAATCATAGTGTTAGCTGGTCAAAGGCACATTTTTAAGATGAAAATTTCCCTATTCGTCACGAATATTAAAATAAAATACCTACCTTTGTTTCGCATCATCATCATTTCAGTGATCTGAAAATTGTTCTCAAATTAAAAGAAAATGTCTTTACAATGTGGAATCGTTGGCCTCCCCAACGTCGGTAAATCAACCCTTTTCAACTGCCTGTCCAACGCGAAAGCGCAAGCGGCAAATTTTCCTTTCTGCACCATCGAACCCAATGTCGGCGTCATCACCGTACCGGACGAACGGCTGAATAAACTGGCGGCATTGGTTCACCCGCAGAAGATTGTCCCCACCACCGTCGAGATTGTCGACATTGCCGGACTGGTCAAGGGCGCCAGCAAGGGCGAAGGCTTGGGGAATAAATTCCTGGCGAACATCCGCGAGACGGATGCCATCCTGCATGTGTTGCGCTGCTTTGACGATGCCAATGTGACGCATGTTGATACAACGATTAACCCGGTTCGCGATAAAGAGATCATCGACTACGAACTGCAACTCAAAGACTTGGAAACCATAGAGTCGCGCATCACGAAAATCCAGAAGCAGGCGCAAACCGGCGGCGACAAACAGGCCAAGTCGGTCTATGAAGTGCTGATGCGTTTCAAAGCGCTGCTCGAACAAGGGAAGCCCGCACGCATGGCGCAATTCGACAACAAAGACGAAGAGAAGATTGCACGCGACCTCTTCCTGCTGACCTACAAACCCATTTTGTACGTATGCAATGTGGACGAAAATTCCGTTGTATCAGGCAATCGCTACGTGGATGCCGTCAAGGAATCGATCCGTGAAGAAAATGCGGAAATCCTGATTGTCGCCGCGAAAATCGAATCTGAGATTGCAGAGTTGGAATTGCATGAAGAACGGGAGTTGTTTCTCTCCGAACTGGGACTGCAAGAATCGGGAGTTAATCGTTTAATCAAAGCGGCTTATCGCTTATTAAACCTGGAGACCTTCCTCACGGCAGGGCCGAAAGAAGTGCGGGCATGGACCTACCTGAAAGGAAGCAAAGCCCCGCAATGTGCGGGCGTGATTCATTCCGATTTTGAAAAGGGGTTTATCCGCGCAGAAGTCATCAAATATGAGGACTACCTCACTTACGGTTCGGAAAGTGCATGCCGTGAAGCGGGCAAAATCAACATCGAAGGGAAAGACTACACTGTGTGCGATGGCGACGTGATGCACTTCCGCTTCAATGTCTGACACCCCTGTTGCGCGTAAGCGCTAGAACGACTGCATCTCGTAGAGCCGCTTGTAATAGCCGTCGAGCCGGATCAGTTCTTCGTGACGGCCTCTTTCCACAATCTCTCCATCGTGGAGTACACAGATCATATCGGCATTGCGGATCGTCGACAACCGGTGAGCGATGACGATGGTCGTACGGTTTTTCATCAGGTTTTCCAAGGCATCCTGCACCAGCCGCTCAGATTCTGTATCCAGGGCAGAAGTGGCCTCATCCAGGATCAGGATCGGCGGATTCTTCAACACCGCGCGGGCGATGCTGATGCGTTGGCGCTGTCCCCCCGAAAGTTTGCTCCCCCGATCGCCGATATTGGTGTGATACCCCTCGTCGTAGCCCATGATAAACTCGTGAGCGTTGGCAATTTTGGCCGCTTCGACCACTTTTTCCATCGTCACATCATTCATCCCGAAGGCGATATTGTTGAAAAAACTGTCGTTAAACAGGATTGCTTCCTGGTTGACAATCCCCATCAGCTCACGCAGGTCGTGCAAACGGGCATCCTTGATCGAAACGCCGTCGATCGAGATTGCGCCCGCCTGGATGTCGTAGAAACGCGGCAGCAGGTCGACCAGCGTTGATTTGCCCGAACCCGACTGCCCCACCAGCGCCACCGTTTTCCCTTTTTCTATCAACAGATCGACACCTTTGATCACCCAATTGTCGCGGTATTTGAACCAGACCGCTTTGTATTCGATCCGGTCGTTCAATCCGACAGGTTTCGGATTCTCGGGATCCAAAATATTGGATTCCGCTTTCAGGATTTTATCTACCCGTTCCACAGAAGCCAATCCTTTTTGAATGGAATAAATCGATTTGGACAAGTCCTTCGCCGGATTGATCAGCAGATAAAAGATGGTCAAATAAAACATGAATCCGGCGGCATCGATGGAACTGTTGTGGCTCAAGATCAGCGATCCGCCGTACCACAGGACAATCGCAATGGTCACCGTACCGAGCAGTTCGCTCATCGGATGCGCCAGTTGTTGACGGCGGAGAATCCGAAATGTCGTTTTTCGGAACGCATCATTGTCTTGCTGAAAACGGGAAGTCATTTTCTTTTGCGCGTTAAACGCCTTGATGATCCGCAAACCGCTCAGCGTTTCTTCCACTTGCGACATGAGTGCCCCCCACTGTTGCTGTCCGTAAAACGACCGCTGCTTCAGCCTCCGCCCGATTTTCCCCATGATCATTCCCACGATGGGCAACAAAACCAGCACAAACAAAGTCAACTGCCAGCTGATCATAAACATCGCGGCAATGTAGATAAACAGCAAAATCGGATCCTTAAACAGCATTTCCAGCGAACTCATGATGGAGTTTTCGATTTCGTTGACATCTCCGGAAATGCGAGCCAGAATGTCGCCTTTACGTTCTTCCGAAAAGAACGCCAGCGGCAACGCCAGGATTTTGGCATTGATGTTGTTGCGAATGTCCCTGACAACGCCGGTGCGTATCGGAATCAGGAAATACAGCGCCAGATACATGGCGGCTGTCCGCAGCAGCGTCGAAACGATCAGGTAAACTGCGAGCAGAAAAAGTGTGCCCGATTCCCCCCGTACGTGAATCATGTCCAGGATATACCAATTGAAATTATTTTTCAGCGTATCTACAAATACTTTCCAGGAATCAAACGAAAAAGGATCCAGCGAAAACGGGATGTAACCATATACTTCCTTGTTCACGCCGAACAACAATTCAAGGATCGGCATCAGCAGCGCAAAAGATGCCAAATTGAGTATCGCAGCCAGAATATTGGAGACGACACTCATTGCCAAATATTTCTTATACGGCGGGACAAACCGTTTCAGTACATTAATAATATCTCTCATACAACTATCGCATCAGCCGAGCTGTTCAAGCTGATTTCGTTTTAAGTTAAAAAATACAAAACAATTTTTGATGATTAAACTTTTCTTTTTGGATCAAGTCTATTATCTATACAAAAATAGAATTTATTACAATAAATATCAGATTAAAAACAAAAAAAACATGATTTTTTACTGCAATACCTCCGTTCAAGAAAATAATAAAAATCATGCAAAGATAAGAAAACAAATTATTCCTATATGAGAAATATAATATCCCTCAGCATCTTTTTAATCTTGAGTACGGGCATCTGTTTTTCCCAGAATTATACAATTAAGGGCGTATTAACGGATAAAACGACCAAAGAACCCATCGAAGCAGCTACTATTAATCTCTTGAATGTCAAAGACTCTACTTTTGTGGCAGGAGGTTTCAGCGATCTCAAAGGCGCTTTTACGTTGAAAACGGAAAAAAAAGGTGATTTTTTAGTCAATGTCGTTTACGTTGGATACAAAACCGTATACCGGAAAGTATCGCTCGCGAGTCAGACCACTGTCGATCTGAAGACGATCGAACTGGAAGAAGACGCCATCCTGCTGAAAGAAGCCGTCGTAGAAGGCAAACGTGCTGAAATTAAAGTGCGCAACGACACCATCGAATACGATGCCGCTTCCTACAAAACGGAAGAGAACGCCGTCATCGAAGATCTGCTCAAAAAACTCCCCGGCGTGGAAGTCGACAAGGATGGAAAAATTTCCGTCAACGGGAAAGAGATCAAAAAATTCCTGGTGGAAGGGAAAGAATTTTTCTCCGACGACCCCACCATCGCTTCGAAAAACTTGCCGGCACAGATGGTCGACAAATTGCAAGTGATGGACCGCAGATCGGATTTCGCCCAACTGACCGGATTTGACGACGGCGAAGAAGAATCAGTCATCAATATCACTGTCCGTCCGGGCATGAAGCAGGGCACGATCGGCAATGCCGCCGCGGGAATGGGGAAAGACATCGTGATGGACAACGATTTGCGCTATATCGCCGGCGGGATGGTGAACTACATGAAAGATGATAACCGATATACCCTCATGGTGAACACCAACAATACCAACAACATGGGCGCTGCCGACATGGGCGAAATGCGGTTCGGCGGCATGCGCGGGATGCGCGGGATGACCGGCGGCATCGTCGAATCAAAAAATATCATGGCGGATATAAATAAAGCCTTCTCCGACAAATTGTCGCTGAACGGGAATGTGTCGATTAACGGAAACAACCGGAATGCCACCACCGACGTCGAAAGCGCCACGTTCTCCGAGAATATTTCCCAATCGGACAAATCCAATACACAAAACCAGAATGTGTCGGACAATTTCAATCTGAATTTCCGTCTGGATTGGAAGCCGGATTCGAGCAACACTTTCATTTTCAGGCCAAATATCTCCTACAATTCCAGCCGCAACGACCAGGAACAGCTGTTCTCCCGATTTAACCTGAATACTTCGGATACGCTATTCGACGGCCATTCACAATCGCATTACGAAGGGAAAGGGCATCAATTCGGCGGTTCGCTGGAATTTTCTCACAAATTCAACAAACCAGGCCGCGTGTTCAGCACCCAAATCCGGTCAACGTACAACAATAATTATTCGCAGGGGCGGTCGGAATGGGAACAAAAAATGTATGAATCAGGCGTTTATTATAAGGATTCTTTGCGCAATCAACGCTCGGAAAACGACAATTCTTCCACCGATTTGCGGGTTATGCTTTCTTTTGTCGAACCCATCGGACGAAACAATTTCATCCAGTTGGCATACAATCTGAATTATTCCAAGTCGGAAGGAATCAACAGCACTTACAATGTGGATGATGCGCTCAATTCGGCCACGCTCTATGGGAACCAAAGTCGAAGCACCGAACGCAACTCCAATACGAACCGGTTTAGTCTCAATTTCAAGGCCATGCGCGAACGATACAATTATACTGTCGGCTTGAATTTGGATCCTTCGTACTCGCTGAATAAAACTTTCCAACCGTTTTCCGACGATCAGACATCGCTGGCGCTTGCGAATTATCCCAACCGCCTCCCGAATATCAAAGGCGATTCGGCGATTTCCTCTATCGATCAAAAAGTCCTCAACCTGTCGCCGGCGCTCAATTTCAACTATCTGTTCGACGAACGCTCCAATTTGAGAATTGATTACGAAGGCACCACCAATCAACCGTCGGCTGCCCAATTGCGGGATTTTTCCGACGAAAGCGACCCGATGAACATCACAAAAGGGAATCCCGACCTGAAACCGGGATATACCAATGAACTCCGAGCGCGATTCAATAAATCCATTCCCGAAACGCAGCTGTTTTACAACTTCAATTTGCAGGGACGCCTTTCGTTTAACGACATCACAAGCGTCACTGCCCTGAGTGAAAACGGGCGACGGGAAACTACGTACAAAAATATCAACGGAAACTGGAACGTCGCGTTGATGGGCGGATTCAACACCCCTTTGAAGAATCAGAAATTTTCGGTCGGCAATTTTATGCGTACCTCGTTAGAGAACAGGAAAAGTTATTCCAATGATTTGGAAAATACACAAAAAACCCTGCAAGTCATGGATAACCTCCGCTTGAATTTCCGCACCGAGTTGTGTGACATCGCGGCAAATGTATCGTTGAACTATCGGAAAGTCTCCAACCTCATTCAGCCGCAGAATAACCTGGAGACCTACGACTGGGGAGTTGGCGGAAACACGACCTGGTACCTGCCCTACAATTTCACTTTTGCTTCCGACATCACCTGGACAACGCGCAGCGGGTATGCCGAAGAATTTAATATCAAAGAACTCATGTGGAACGCTTCACTTTCCAAACGGCTTTTCAACAAACGATTTGGGGAAGGAACGCTGAAAGTGACTTTCTACGACATTTTGCAGGACAGAAGCAGCGTCTCGGGCGGGAGCACCACCAATGGATACAATTACACCCGCAGCACCGTCATTCCAAGCTATTTCATCTGTTCGTTGGTATATAAATTCTCGATATTTCCGAAAGGAAGTTCGACGAATGAGCAAGAAATGCGAGACAGTCAACGTCCTTGGGGCGGCGACGGCAGAAGGATCTTTACGCCATCCGGCGGTAGTGGCGGCGGTGGCGGCGGAAGGATGGGACCAGGCGGCGGTGGCGGCGGGCCGTTCTGACACCCGTTTACCGTGTAAATCGGGAGAAGACGCCCAAGGGCAGCTTCCTACCCGCTTCATCGGCGACGTATAATTCGCCGAACTCCATGTTGATGGAATGACCAAAATAATCCCGAAGCAGGTTTTCCGCAATCAAAGACGAAAAACCCATGGAATAGAGGTTCAAGACACAAAATGCCGACCGATCGGCCAGCAAGCGGCTGCAGGCGTCCATCAGTTCCCCGATCTGCTGTTCGAGGATCCATTTTTCGCCTTTCGGTCCGCGACCGTAAGCAGGCGGATCGAGGATGATGCCGTGGTATTTATTGCCGCGTCGCACTTCCCGATTCACAAACTTCAGGGCGTCCTCCACCACCCAACGGATCGCCTGCAATCCGGAATGTTCCATATTTTGGCGTGACCAGTCCACCACTTGCCTGACGGAATCGACATGCGTCACATCGGCGCCTCCCGCACAAGCGGCCAAGGATGCGCCTCCCGTGTAGGCGAATAAATTCAGGACTTTCGGTTCGGCGACGTCTGAGGCGGTGACGGCGTCGAAAATATAATTCCAGTTTTCGGCTTGTTCGGGGAATAAGCCCACGTGCTTAAATGATGTCAAACCCAACCTAAATTCCAGGTTCATCGTTTTATAGCGATACGAAACAAACCATTGCTGCGGCATTGCGGGCTTTAAGATCCATTCTCCCCGTTCGTCGGAAACGGTATTTTCAGTTTTTGCTTTTTTGAACCACGCATCCGTCTGTGCTATCCAGGCCTTTTCCGACAGCGCTTTCCGCCATACCGCTTGCGGATCCGGACGCCGAAGTACGCAAGCGCCGAAGCGTTCCAGTTTTTCATAATTACCGGAGTCTATCAATCGGTAATCCTGCCAATATGTCGAAGTAAGCAATTCCATTTTTTACACAAATATACGACATTCCTCATTAAAAAGCAGTAAATTTGTGCACAAATCAATCGTTGTTTCCATGACATTCAAAGGGTTTTATAAAAATTCAGGGTTCCTTGTCCAAGTAACTATGCTGCTTGTAATCGCTATCTTTGGAGCGATTGCTTCATCGCTGTTGTTCTATATCGTGCTCATAGCGAAAGGCATGCTCGCTGTCGATACACTCGGAGATTCGACGCTTTTGTATCATAATCCGGAGATGTTTCGTGTGATGCTGTTTTTCCAGTCGCTCGGAGTATTCTTTTTTCCGGCGCTGGTGCTGGCATACCTTTTTCATGACGACAAAAACGCCTATCTGCAACTCAACAATCCTTCTTCGTTCAAAATTGCCTTGTTTGTCTTCGTGAGCATGATCGTCGTACAGCCGTTCGTCAATCTGGTAGCAGAACTGAACAACATGATCCGGTTGCCGGAATTTTTGAAAGCGGTGGAATCCTGGATGATCGGAATGGAAGAAGAAGCGCAACAGCTGACGGAAAGCATCCTACAGGCCGACAATCTCCTCTCTTTACTCTCCAATATCGCCATTGTCGCCGTCGTAGCGGCCGTAGGAGAAGAATTTTTCTTCAGGGGAGTGCTTCAACAGGTATTTCGGAAAGTTTTCCGCAATGAGCACGCGATCATCTGGACGGTAGCGATCATTTTCAGCGCCGTCCATCTCCAATTCTACGGTTTTATCCCCCGGATGCTGCTGGGCGCGTATTTCGGTTACCTGCTTTACTATACGAAAAACCTCTGGATTCCGGTATTGGCTCATTTCACCAACAATGCTTTCGGTGTGGTGGGGTATTATTTCCTTCAAAACACTTCAAATTCCGATTTCATCGACGCTTTAGGCACCGGCGCCGACCGTTGGGCAGGCGTTGTCTCGTTCCTGCTCTGGGCGGCATTTTTTGTCCTGATTGTCAAGTGTACAAAAAAAGGTCGTTCACCTGAAATTATTCAATGATAACATTCCGCTTCAATTGCTTCAATCCGATGCGGTGGATGGCGGACTCATGAAAGCGGGCGTCAAATTCCGGTTCGGTCATTGCAACAATTGCGTCCGGAGTGAGGTTCAAAATTTGTTCGGAAGGATGGAACGCCTCGATTTCAGTAGGCTTTATCTGCTGATTCCAGGGGCAGGCCTGTGTGCAGGCATCGCAACCGTAGACCCGATTTCCGGCTGTTTCGCGGTAAAAATCCGGCAATTCGCCTTGATATTCGATTGTCAGATACGACAGACAACGGGTGGCGTTGAGTTGTCTCTGTGGCGATAACGCCCTGGTTGGACAGGCTTCGATGCAGCGGTTGCAATCACCGCAGCGATTGGTGGTTTGTGCTTTTTCCTGCTCCAACGGGATGTCGAGCAGCAGCGCTCCCAAGAAGAAATACGACCCTTTTCCCGGAATGATCAATTGTGTATTTTTGCCTATCCAGCCCATTCCGGCTTTTACCGCATGGTATTTTTCCAGGAATGGCGCCGTGTCGCACACCATTTTTCCTTTGGCAGGAGCAATCTTTTCCCGGATATAATCCAGGAGCAGGCGGAGTTTTTCCTTCATGACGAGGTGGTAGTCTTTTCCGTAAGCATAATAAGCGATCTGTGCGGCTTTCGGGGGTTGGTGTCGGGGAGGAAAATAGTTCAGGGCAACCATTACTATCGACCGGACGCCGGGCGCCAATAAGCGCGGATCCGTCCGTTTTTCCAGGTTGCGACTCATGAAATCCATGCTTCCCTGAAATCCTTTTTCCAGCCATTGTTTCAGGTAGTTTGCCTGATCGCCGACGAACTCGGGGCGGCAAATGCCACAGGAAGCAAAGCCCAAGCGCAAAGCTTCCTGCTTGATAGATGCAGCGGCAACAGCAGCGTCCATGCCGATGGATGTTAAGTTAAACGTTTAATTTCTCTATATGGCCGTAGGAAGCGGTTTTTCAGACAGTTGTTTCGGCAATCAATTTAAAGGTATAGCCCTGTTGCATCAGCCATTCGATGGCTTTCGGCAATGAAATTTTCATTCGATCGCCGGCTTTGACGGAATCATGAAAGACGATGACGGAGCCGTTGCGCGTATATTTTTTGACCACGTTCAACACTTTTTCCGCCGTCATTCGCCAGCTGTAATCCCGTGTCACCACGTCCCACATGATCACTTTATAGCGTTTTTTCAACCAAAAGAACTGCACAGTGCGCAGATGTCCGTGTGGGGGTCTGAATAACGGACTTTCGATATAATCAGTTGCCTGTTTGACATCAGCGATGTAATTTCTGGTGAGCGAACGGATCCCTTGCAGGTGGTGAAAGGTATGATTTCCGACAGCATGTCCTTTTTCTTTAATCATCTTGTAGAGGTCGGGGTATTTCCTGACATTGTCGCCGACGCAAAAAAAAGTCGCCTTGATACCATAGTGATCCAACAGATCCAGTACCCAGGGGGTGATTTCCGGAACCGGTCCGTCGTCGAAGGTCAGGTACACTGCGCGCTCTGTCGGATTGATTCTCCAAATCGACCCCGGGAAGAAGATCCGGTAGATCCAGGGAGGTTGTTCTATAAGCATATCCTTAATTATAAATTGGGAGCACCTTGTTGAGGATGGGATTTTGACATCAGTTGTGTATACCTGTTCGTCACTTCATTATAATCCTGCAGATACGGGTCCATCAATTTCGGATCAATCTGTTGATACATCATCAGAATCATATTCATTGTTCTGACATCGGAGACGATCGAGCTGATGGCGCTGGCAAAATCTTTCGGGGACATCCGTTTGTACCAACGGATGGATTTTGCCGTTCGTTCGGCTATTATTTTGAAGACTTCAAGGGATTTTTCAACATTCCCAAGTCGGTGATAACTTTCTGCCATTCCCAAAGCGGAATAATCGAAAGGAACGGTATAGTCGGGGATCATTTCCCTGCTGTAATCCAACACCTGTTCGGCTTTATCTTTTTTCTCTTCGTCAATCAGCGCATCGGCGAGTTTATTGAACATGATTCGGAACGAATGAGCCATCCGTAGTGTATTTTCATCCAGATAAATATCCGGATCTTGGATATTGCCCCAACGGTATTTATTCATCATATTGTCGTACATCAGATCGGTATCGACCGTTTGCTTGTTTTCCGTCGTATTGAACGGGACAATGCGGTAAGCGATTCCTTCCTGGCGGAAATAATTCTCCAGCCGCAAATATTTTTCCGGCGAGACCGTCGAAGCGTAATAGATCGGACGACTCCAATCCTTGTTATTTTTCAGCATATCCAGGATCATCAGCTCGTCTTTACCTAACATTCGTTTGGCGGCAATTTCCCGATCGGGTTTCGCGCCCAGATCAATGAGCATCTCGTTGGGAATCCAGCCGACATTTTCCGGTTTGACGATGCCGGCGCTTATCACTGCGGTCGAATCCACCGGGATTGTCAGTTTTGAGGAGGGGATAAAATCCATTTCTCCCGGAACTCCCGGCGCCTTTTTATACCTGACATCGTCGGATTTCACCCAGTCGAGCGCCACCTCCACTGAAATCGGGTTTTCCGTCAGATCGTAAATATAGGCCATATCGTGTTTCCCTTGAACATATTCGGCACGAGTCCAATCAATCGGCAGCGGTTCGGATTCGTAGGCTTGGCGCTTCATCTGGTCGATATACCAGTCTGTCTGCAGGTAACTCAGATTACAAACGCGGACATCCGTTCGGTAGCCTTCCACTTCCTGCGAATACCACAATGGGAAGGTATCGTTATCGCCGTTGGTGAAGATCACTGCATTGGGTGCGCAGGTCGACAGGTAGTTGTAGCCGAAATCGCGGCAAACATAGCGTTTGGAGCGATCGTGGTCGTCCCAGTTTTCGTTCGCCATGATCACCGGAACAATCAGGCAGAGGCAGGAGGCAATCAGGGAAGCCGGAAGGAGTTTTAATGTCAGGTATTTATTCAACAGATTCGCCAGTCCGGCGACCCCCAATCCGATCCAGATGGCAAACGCATAGAAAGATCCTGCATAGGCGTAGTCTCGCTCTCGCGGCTGGTAGGGAGTCTGATTCAGGTAGATGACGATGGCCAATCCCGTCATGAAAAACAGCATGAACGTAACCCAGAATCCTTGGGTTCCATTTTTTCCTGCATAAACCTGAAACAGCAGGCCAAGGATTCCCAACAACAGCGGTAACATATAATATTTGTTATGTCCTTTATTGTTGACAATGTCGTCAGGCATATCTTCCTGCGGGCCGGCCAGGTATTGATCGATAAATTTAAACCCGGTAATCCAGTTTCCATTGCAGACATCGCCGTTTCCCTGGATGTCGTTCTGCCTGCCGGAGAAATTCCACATAAAATAACGCCAATACATAAAATTGACTTGATAAGCGAAGAAGAAGCGCAGGTTTTCAAGGAAAGTCGGCTTTACCACCATCTGCGGTTCCGAGCAATTGCGGACCGAAATCTTTTTGCCTTTCACATTCGCCCATTCCTTGTAGGCATCAATATGCCGCGAATCTTTGCTGTACATCCGTGGAAAAAACATACTCAGCTCATCGACATATTCATACCGCATTTTCCGACCGGAGATGTAATAACGGTCAGGCTCCGAATCGTCGCGTTTGATGACGCGCGACCAGATCGGGCCGCCGTCTTTTTGCACCGGCACGCAGTATCTGTCTTCCGGCACCCGTTTCACATCCGAGACATACGTTTCTCCGTAAAAGAGCGGAGTCTGTCCGTATTGTTCACGAGCCAGGTAGTCGCGCAACGTGAAAATATCTTCCGGCGAATTTTGATCCATCGGCGGATTGACCTCCGAACGGATCAAGATCAACGCATACGACGAATAGCCGATGGTAATCACAAGCAAAGAAAGCAGGATCGTATTGAGAACGGAGGGGTTGATTTTTAATTTGAATTTAGATGAATTTAAATACGAGTTGGAGAATCCAAAAAGGTATACCGTTAACGCTAAGATGATGAGGATTCCCAACACATATCCCGAACCGATAAAGGGGATTCCCAGCAGGGTAATCGAAACAATAAAAGCGATTTTCATTCTGACGGCATGCGGTTTCTCACGCATGGTTTCCCAAATGCTCCACGACAACACGCCAAAGATAAGGATGACGTAGACTACGACGCCGGAGTTGTAGGTCATACCCAACACATTCACACACAGCAATTCAAACCATCCGGCCACTTCCACCAGTCCCTGCACCAAACCGTAAAGGATGGCTGCGATGATGCCGAAAGAGATCAACAAAGCGCCGACAGCGCCCCAGAGTGTTGGATTTTCTTTCTTCTTGAAATAATAGACGAGCACGATGGCCGGGATGCAAAGCAGATTCAGCAGGTGCACCGCTATCGAAAGCCCCATCAGGTAAGCGATCAATATCAGCCAGCGGTCGGCATGCGGCTGGTCGGCGACTTCTTCCCATTTCAGGATCAACCAGAAAACCAGCGCAGTCATCAGCGAAGAAAACGCATAGACTTCGCCTTCCACAGCCGAAAACCAGAAAGTATCCGAAAAGGTATAGGCCAAGGCGCCCACCACTCCGGAACCCATGATAATGATTAATTGAGCCAAAGAAAATGGCTTGTCGTCGGGGCAAACGACTTTTCGCACAAGATGTGTAATGGTCCAAAACAAAAACAGGATCGTCAATGCGCTAAACAGAGCCGACATTGTATTGACCATTTTAGATATTTGCATCGTATCGGACGCGAAATGCGTAAAAATATTCGCTACCAGCATGAATATCGGATTTCCGGGAGGATGCCCTACTTCGAGCTTGTAGGCAGACGAAATAAATTCTCCGCAATCCCAGAAACTGGCGGTAGGCTCGATGGTCATCAAATAAACGACAAGGGAGATGGCAAAGACAGACCATCCTAAAATGTTATCGACTAACTTATAATTCTTCATACTTTTTCGTATTAATATTCGGAACCTGCATTGCCTGGGTTCCGGAAAATTCGACGCAAAGATAAAGAAACTTCATTAATAATCATGTTTTCAGCTGCCATATTAACTCAAAATAGATGCGGATTAACACAGTTAAACGGTACAAACGGCTTGTTTTAGGACAGGATTTATAGATTTTTAACATATAGCTATGCTAAAAACGAATAATTATTTGGGATTGAGAAGAAAAAAAACTAATTTTGCAGGCGAAATAACGGGCGGAAGGGGGCGAAAGTCCCCTTCTTTTTTCATAGGTCGATAAGATGATAACAAGGCAAACGATAACACCTTTATTAGAGGCGTATCTGAATGATTCCGGCATGTATTTGGTTGATTTGGAAATCCAGCCGGGGAATAAAATCACGGTTGAGATAGACCGCGACGATGCGGTTTCGATTGATGATTGTGTTGCCGTATCCAAATACATCGAATCGCAGTTAGACAGGGATATTGAAGATTATGAACTGGAAGTCGGTTCTCCGGGCATCTCCCAACCGTTTAAGATTTTGCGACAATATTTGAAAAACATCGGCAAGGAAGTCGAAGTTTTAACAAAGAGTGGCCGGAAAGTGAGCGGGGTATTAAAACATGCCGATCAGGAAGGCATCACGTTGACGGTCATGAAACAGATCAAGCCGGAAGGTGCAAAACGAAAAAAAATGATAGAAGAAGATACGATGTATCGTTTCGATGAAATAAAATATACAAAATATTCAATCAGATTCAAGTAAAAAACAGCTATGGCAAGAAGACAAGAAACGGTCAGCATGATCGACACATTCGCCGAATTTAAAGAGCTAAAAAACATTGATCGGACAACATTAATCAGTGTCCTTGAGGAAGCATTCCGGAATGTCATCAGCAAGATGTTCGGTTCGGATGAAAATTATGACATCATTATCAATCCGGACAAAGGCGATTTTGAGATTTGGCGAAATCGCGTGATCGTAGCAGACGACGAATTGGAAGATCCCAACATACAGATTACCCTTTCGGAGGCGAAAAAGATCGATGAAGACTATGAGATCGGAGAAGAAATCACCGATGAAGTGAACTTTTCGGGATTCGGACGTCGCGCCGTATTGAACCTTCGCCAGGCCTTGGCTTCCAAAATTTTGGAGCTGCAAAAAGACAATCTGTATACCAAATACAAAGATTTTGTCGGTCAGATCATTTCGGCAGAAGTCTATCAGATCTGGAAAAAAGAAATCTTGCTGCTGGACGACGAAGAAAACGAACTGATTTTGCCGAAATCGGAACAGATCCCCGGAGATTTTTTCCGGAAAAACGAGACGGCACGCGCCGTTGTCGTCAAAGTAGACAATCAGAACAACAATCCCAAAATCATCCTTTCGCGGACTTCCAACTTGTTCATGCAACGGCTGTTTGAACTGGAAGTGCCTGAAATTCACGACGGCTTGATCACCATCAAACGCATCGCTCGCATCCCCGGCGAACGGGCGAAAGTGGCGGTAGAATCTTACGACGACCGGATAGATCCGGTTGGCGCCTGCGTCGGGATGAAAGGATCGCGGATTCACGGCATTGTCCGCGAATTGCGTAACGAAAACATTGATGTAATCAATTATACCAACAATACGGCTTTATTTATCCAGCGCGCATTGAGTCCTGCAAAAATTTCTTCGATCAAAATCCACGAATCGGAAAAAAGAGCGGAAGTGTTTTTACGCCCGGAAGAAGTGTCCCTCGCTATCGGGAAAGGCGGATTAAATATCAAACTGGCGAGCATGCTGACGGAATATGTCATCGACGTGTTCCGGGATATCGATATCGACGGAGAAGATATTTATCTGGATGAATTTAGCGATGAAATAGAAACCTGGGTCATCGACTCCTTGAAAAATATCGGTTGCTATACAGCGAAAAATGTCTTGGCACTCAGTCGCGAAGACATTATGGAGAAGGCGGATCTCGAAGAAACGACTGTCGACGAGCTGCTCGCAATATTGCAGGCGGAATTTGAAGAGGAATAAAACCCATTACATACTTCCTATTAATATATGGCTATTAGACTTATAAATGTATCAAGAGATCTGAATGTCGGATTAACTACAATCGTAGAATTTCTGAGTAAAAAAGGGTTCACTATCGAAGCGAACCCGAATACTAAAATCAATGAAAATGAATACGAATTGTTGGTAAAAGAATTCAGTAAAGATAAAAACCTGAAGATTGAATCGGAAAGATTCAGTCAGGAACGTCATCACAAAGAAAAAAAGGAAACAGTCGTTGTTGAGGGGTATGAAAAAGAGAAAAAAGTAGAAGAAATTAAAACGGAAATTCCGGAAGAATATCGACCGAAGTTCATCACGAAAGGGAAAATAGATCTCAGTTCTTTATATGGTAAAAAACCCACCCCGCCGACTGAACCGGAAGTGAAACCGGAAATTAAACCGGAGGTTAAACCGGACTTGAAAAAAGAAGTCGAAAAAGAAGAAGTCGAAATCAAATTGCCTGAGCCGGAACCGCCTGTAGAAGCAATTGCAGCGCCGGAACCACCTACTCCCGAACCGGAAATGCCCGTAGTGGAAGAAGAAATCGTCGAGGCGGTCGAAGCGGCGCCGGAGGTTGTAGAAGAAACGCCGACCGAAAGCGCAGAACCGGAAGCCGTTGTCGAACAGCCCGAAGAAGAAAGCCCGGAAAAGAGCGTTTTCCGGCTGGGCGTCCCCTCGCTGGAATCGAATATCAAAGTAACCGGGAAAATCGACCTTGCTTCCATCAATCAATCTACCCGCCCGCGCAAGAAAACGAAAGAAGAAAAACGGAAAGAGCGTGCGGAAAAAGAGAAAGCGAAAGAGCGAGAAAAGAAGGCCGCCGCAGCGCCGCAAACGCCCAACAAGCCGACGCAGGAGGACGACGACAAACGGCGGAAAGACAACAACAAGCCTCCCGCAAAAAATGCCGACGCGAACTCGAATGTAAAATTTGACGATGCGAAACGGAAAAAAAGAAACCGGATCAAGCGGGAAAAAGTGGATATTGAAACCGGAATCTCACAGGCACGAAACGACAGCCAGCGGCTAAAACTTCGGAAACCGGTCAACAAAGCCGAAATCAGCGAGGAAGATGTCCAAAAACAAATCAAAGAGACGCTTGCGCGATTAACGAACAAAGGGTTGAAGAAAGGCACCAAATACCGTCGAGAAAAACGTGACGCCATCTCGCAACGCCAGAGCGAACAGTTCGAGATGGAAGAAATGCAAAGCAAAACCATCAAGCTGACGGAATTTGTGACGGCAAACGATTTGGCCAACATGATGAACGTGCCGGTGGTGCAGATCATTTCTACCTGCATGAGCATCGGCATCATGGTGTCCATCAATCAACGGCTGGATGCGGAGACCATCAATATCGTCGCCGAAGAATTTGGATTTAAAACGGAATATGTCAGCGCGGAAGTCGTTGAAGCCATCACCGAAGAAGAAGATTCGGAAGAGGACCTCATTCCACGCCCGCCCATCGTGACCGTCATGGGGCACGTCGACCATGGGAAGACTTCGCTGCTCGACAACATACGCAAGACGAACGTCATTGCCGGCGAAGCCGGAGGCATCACCCAACACATCGGCGCCTACAATGTTGAACTCCCCGACGGCCGCCACATCACATTCCTGGATACGCCGGGTCACGAAGCGTTTACGGCAATGCGCGCGCGCGGCGCCAGCGTCACCGACATCGCGATTATCATCGTGGCCGCAGACGACAGCGTCATGCCGCAGACGATCGAAGCGATCAACCACGCTTCGGCAGCGGGCGTACCGATGGTATTCGCCATCAACAAGATCGACAAGCCCGGAGCCAATCCGGATAAGATCAAAGAAACCCTCGCCGGAATGAACTACCTGGTAGAAGACTGGGGAGGAAAATACCAATCGCAGGATATTTCCGCCAAACAGGGAACCGGCGTCCATGAACTGATGGAAAAAGTGCTGCTGGAAGCGGAACTGCTGGATCTGAAAGCCAATCCTGCAAAACGTGCGGTCGGATCGGTGATAGAATCTTCGCTCGACAAAGGGCGAGGCTATGTCGTGACCGTGCTGGTGCAAAACGGGACGCTCAAACTGGGCGACATCGTGCTGGCAGGGATCCATTTCGGAAGAATCAAGGCCATGTTCAACGAACGCAATCAACGCATCACGGAGGCAGGACCTTCCGAACCGGTGTTGATCCTCGGATTGAACGGTGCGCCTACCGCCGGCGACACGTTCCACGTGTTGGAATCGGAGCAGGAAGCGCGAGAAATAGCTTCCAAACGGGAACAGTTGCAACGCGAACAGGGACTGCGCACCCAGAAATTACTTACATTAGACGACATCGGAAGGCGGATTGCCATCGGCAATTTCCAACAATTGAATGTCATCGTGAAAGGCGACGTCGACGGCTCTGTCGAAGCTTTGTCGGACTCATTAATCCGCCTTTCCACCGAAGAAATTCAGGTGAATGTCATTCACAAAGGCGTCGGCCAGATATCCGAATCCGACATTGTGCTGGCTGCCGCTTCTGATGCAGTCATCATCGGATTCCAGGTGCGTCCGTCGCAAGCCGCTCGCAAAGCAGCGGAAAAAGAGGGGGTCGACCTCCGTCTGTATTCCATCATTTACGATGCGATAGAAGAGGTCAAATCCGCGATGGAAGGGATGCTTTCGCCGGAAATTAAAGAAGAAATCACGGCGATCGTCGAAATTCGGGAAGTATTCAAGATCACGAAAGTCGGATCCGTTGCCGGATGTATCGTCAAAGAAGGGAAGATCAAACGCGGGAATAAAATCCGGTTGATCCGCGACGGCATCGTCATTTATGCCGGCGAATTGGGATCGCTCAAACGTTTCAAAGAAGACGTGAAAGAGGTGGCATCGGGATACGAATGTGGATTGAACATCCAAAATTTCAACGACATCAAAGTCGGGGATGTGATCGAAGCATTTGAAGAGATCGAAGTAAAGAAAACATTATGAATTGGCTCGATCTGTTAATACTCATTTGTGTCGCAGCAGGATTAATCAAGGGGCTGTTTGTCGGTGCAATCAAGCAGGTGATTTCCGTTGTTGCGTTGCTGGCAGCGATATTCTGTTCCGGGAAAGTAGCCGTTCCGCTTCAGGAGTACCTCTTGAATTGTTCGTCTGTCACGCAGATGTGCTCCGAGCGCTTCATCTACTGGGGATCCTACATCCTGGCCTTTGTCGTCATTATTTTCCTGTTTCACTGGCTGGGCATACTCCTCCATTCGGCCATCAAAATGACACCCGTAGGCGGACTTAACCACCTGTTGGGCGGGCTGTTGGGCGGATTTAAATGGGTGATTTTTTTGAGTCTGCTGTTTGTCCTTCTTACAACTTTCGATCCGAATTATAAGATCATCAACGAACAAACACGGCAAGAATCCGTATTGTTCGATAAAATACACGCCGTTGTCCCGGCAATCTACCCTTTTATCAAGAATCAAATCGACTGGGATAAAATACACTGGAATAAAGACATCCTGCCATTGCCTTCCGAAGCGGAAGAAAAAAAGGCGGAGGTCTAAACGAATAAAAAAGTTTATGGAAGATAATCAAAATGATTTGTTGGACGACTTGACTTCTCGTGAGTACAAGTATGGCTTTACCACAAACGTTGAGACCGATTACGTCCCAAAAGGATTGAACGAAGCGACTATCAGAAGGATCTCGGAAAAGAAAGGCGAGCCGGACTGGATGTTGGAATTTCGTTTGAAAGCATTCCATTATTGGGAAGGGCTGACGATGCCTCGGTGGGCGCATTTGAACATTCCGGACATCGACTACCAAAATATCATTTATTATGCCGCTCCGAAAACCAAAGAAAAATCCACCGCTTCGGACGAAATAGATCCGGAACTCCAGAAGACATTTGACAAACTCGGTATTCCGCTCCAGGAACGGAAATCCTTAACCGACGGCATCGCCGTAGACGCCGTGATGGACAGCGTGTCGGTCAAAACGACCTATCGCAAGGAACTGGCAGACCGGGGCATCCTGTTCTGTTCGTTCAGTGAAGCGGTCAAAGCGCATCCCGACCTGGTCAGGAAATACATGGGTTCGGTAGTGCCTTACCACGATAATTATTTTGCAGCGCTCAATTCAGCGGTCTTCAGCGACGGGTCTTTCGTTTATATTCCCAAGGGGGTGCGTTGTCCACGCGAATTATCCACCTATTTCCGCATCAACGCCGTCAACACCGGACAATTCGAACGAACGCTCATCATTGCCGACGACGATTCCTACGTCAGCTACCTCGAAGGCTGCACTGCTCCGATGCGCGACGAAAATCAACTGCATGCCGCCATTGTTGAAATCATCGCGTTGGAACGTGCGGAAGTAAAATATTCTACGGTACAGAACTGGTATCCGGGCGACAAACAAGGGCGGGGCGGAATTTACAATTTCGTGACCAAACGGGCGCACTGCAAGGGAGAAGGCTCGAAAGTGTCGTGGACGCAAGTGGAAACGGGATCGGCCATCACCTGGAAATATCCGGGTTGCATCCTTTCGGGAGACAATTCCAGCGGCGAATTTTATTCCGTGGCCGTCACAAACCACTTCCAGCAGGCGGACACAGGCACAAAAATGATTCACATCGGGAAGAATACGAAGAGCAGGATCGTCTCAAAAGGCATCTCCGCCGGAACCAGCCAAAACAGTTACCGCGGACTGGTGAAAGTGACGAAAAATGCGGAAAACGCCAGGAATCATTCGCAATGCGACAGCCTGCTGCTCAGCGATACCTGCGGTGCGCATACTTTCCCGTATATGGACATCCATAATGAGACGGCGGTGGTCGAACACGAAGCCACCACTTCCAAGATCAACGAAGAGCAGCTGCTCTATTGTAATCAGCGCGGCATTCCGACCGAAGAGGCGGTCGGGTTGATAATCAACGGCTATGCCAAGGAAGTATTGAACAAATTGCCGATGGAATTTGCCGTCGAAGCACAGAAATTATTACAAATCAGCCTCGAAGGGAGTGTCGGCTGAAGATTTCATATAACTCCAAACACATTACAAGATGCTTACAATAAAAAACTTACACGCTTCCATCAACGGAAAAGAGATATTAAAAGGCATAGACTTGCAAGTCAATAAAGGTGAAGTGCATGCCATCATGGGACCCAATGGCTCGGGCAAAAGCACACTCGCTTCCGTGCTGGTCGGTAACCCCGCTTTTGAAGCCATCCGAGGCGAAGTCGTTTTCAACGGGAAAAATTTGCTGGAATTACTTCCCGAAGAACGATCCTACGAAGGACTGTTCCTCAGTTTTCAGTATCCTGTAGAGATTCCGGGCGTGAGTATGGTCAACTTCATGCGGACAGCCATCAACGAACACCGGAAATACAAAGGCCTCGAACCGCTCTCGGCAGGGAAATTCCTGGAATTGATCCGCGAAAAGCGGAATGTTGTGGAATTGGATGCTACGCTGGTCAACCGCTCGGTGAACGAAGGCTTTTCGGGCGGAGAGAAAAAGCGAAACGAGATTTTCCAGATGGCCATGCTGGAACCATCGCTGGCAATCCTGGACGAGACGGACAGCGGACTGGACATCGATGCGCTGCGAATCGTTTCCAAAGGCGTCAATCAGTTGAAGAGACCGGAAAATGCCATCGTCGTCATCACGCATTATCAACGTCTGTTGCAATACATCAAACCGGATTTTGTCCACGTGCTTTATCAGGGGAAAATAGTGAAATCCGGCGGCCCCGAACTGGCGGCGGAATTGGAAGAAAAAGGATATGATTGGCTCAAATAACCACCTGTATGCGACAGTATATCGATTTTTTTAATGCACAACGGCCATCCATCGAGAAAATCTCGTCGGAACTGATGAACGCCTACCGCGATGCTGCCTGCAAAACCTTCGTTGAAAACGGGTTTCCGGCGTTCAATACCGAAGCATACCGGCATACGGATATTCCGACTTTGCTGTCGTCGGACTTCGGGTTTAACCTGGTGGACAGGTATCCGGATATCGACCCGTATCAATCATTCAAATGCAGCATCCCGAACCTTTCGACGAATATGTATTTTATGATTAACGACCGGTTTTATCGGCGCGAAACGGGACACAAACCTTTGCCTGAAAATATCTTTTCCGGCAGCATGCAGGAGTTCACGTTGCGCTATCCGGAGATTTTCAGGAAATATTACGGAAAACTCGCCGCTACCGAAAAAGCAGGACTGGCGGCCTTCAATACCATGTTTGTCCAGGACGGATATGTTCTCTATATCCCGAAAAATGTCGTGCTGGACAAACCGATACAAGTCACGAATATCCTCCGCGGGAAGGTCGATTCACTGATCAATCGACGGTTTTTGATCATTGTGGAAGCAGGCGCGCAAGCAAAGTTGCTCCTTTGCGACCACACGGCCGACGAAGCCCCCACCCTGGCCGTCATCCAGGTTTCGGAGATATATGTCGATGAAAATGCCGTTTTTGATTTCTACGAACTGGAAGAGAGTTCGGACAACACCCTGCGCTTCAATTCCGTATTCTTGAGACAAGCTGCGGCAACAAATGTGATGATCAATTCGATCACTTTGTCGAACGGCATTACCCGCAACAATTACCATGTCGCGCTCGACGGGAGCCGGTCGGAAACCGACCTCTACGGACTGGCGATCGTCGACAAATCGCAACAGATCGACAATCATACCAACATCGAGCACCACGCGCCACACAGCAAGAGCAACGAACTGTTCAAATACGTGCTGGACGATCAGGCCAAAGGTGCTTTCAGCGGACGGATTGCGGTCGCGCAGGACGCTCAAAAGACACAGGCGTATCAAAACAACCGCAATCTGTGTTGTAGCGCCGACGCACGCATGTTTTCCAAACCGCAGTTGGAGATTTATGCCGACGACGTGAAATGTTCGCACGGCATGACTACCGGTCAGCTGGACGAAGCCGCCCTGTTTTACATGCGTTCACGGGGAATCGCGGAAGAAGAGGCGCGGCTGTTGCTGAAATATGCCTTCACCGACGACATCATCGAAGGGATTCGTATGGATGCACTGCGCGAACGCTTAAAAATATTGATTGACAAACGCTTCAGGGGAGAACTCATCACATGCCGCAAATGCCTCTAAATATCGACAAGATCCGACAAGATTTCCCGATCCTTTCGCGGGAAGTGCACGGCAAACCGCTGGTGTATCTGGACAATGCCGCGACGACGCAAAAACCGCTGCAAGTCCTCCACAAGATCGAAGAAGTCTATGCGACGATCAATTCAAACATTCATCGCGGCATCCACTATCTGAGCCAACAGGCGACCGAATCGCACGAAGAAGCGCGGAAGACCGTGCAACGGTTTATCAATGCGCGCAACGCCAGCGAAATCGTTTTTACACGCGGGACTACCGAAGCCATCAACCTCATCGCTTCCAGCTTTTGCCGCTCGCAATGCCGTCCGGGCGACGAAATACTGATTTCGGTCATGGAACACCATTCCAACATCGTCCCGTGGCAACTCCAACAGGAAACCGCCGGAATCAACCTGAAAGTGATTCCGATCGATGAAAAAGGGGAAATCTGCATGAACGACCTGGAGCAAGCCATCTCTCCAAAAACCAGATTGATCGCCATCACCCATATATCCAACGTGCTGGGAACCATCAATCCGGTCGGAGAAATCATCCGCCGGGCACATCTGCACGATATCCCGGTGCTGATCGACGCGGCGCAGTCGGTACAACACCTGCCGATCGACGTACAGGAACTGGATTGCGACTTTCTGGCCTTTTCATCGCATAAAATCTATGGGCCTACCGGAATCGGCGTGCTCTACGGGAAAGAAGACTGGCTCGACCGGATTCCTCCCTACCAGGGCGGCGGGGAGATGATCGCCCGCGTATCGTTCGAAAAGACAACTTTCAACGAGCTTCCCTTCAAATTTGAGGCCGGAACGCCCGATTATGTCGGGTCGGCAGCGCTGGCAGAAGCGCTCCGCTACATCACGCACCTCGGATTGGAGCCCATCCGCCGACACGAAGCACAACTGCTGGATTACGCCACCGCCAAACTGACGGGAATCGACCGCCTGCGAATCATTGGAACGGCTCCGCAGAAAAGCAGCGTGATTTCTTTCCTGGTCGATGCGGTGCATCCCTACGACATGGGGTTGCTGCTCGATCAATTCGGGATTGCCCTCCGTACCGGCCACCATTGTGCGCAACCGCTGATGGATTTCTTGGGCATCGAAGGCACCTTGCGCTGTTCTTTTGCATTTTACAACACCACCGCCGAGATCGATATTTTAGTTGACGCGATACGAAAAGTATCGAAAATGTTTTAATCTCGGCAAATTTCTTTATTTTTGCATTGGATAATTCATAACAAAACATTTTCCAGATGATAAAAGCAACGGGGATAACAAAACGATTTGGCGATCTACAGATCCTCAAAGGGATTGATTTAGCCGTTGAACGCGGAGAAATCGTTTCTATCGTGGGGCCGAGCGGCGCGGGAAAGACAACCTTGTTGCAGATTCTCGGAACTTTGGACAAACCCGACAGCGGGACGATTACCTACGAACAAAACGACGTTCACAAATTAAAAGACAAGGAACTGGCAGCCTTCCGAAATCAAAATATCGGCTTCGTCTTCCAGTTTCATCAACTGCTGCCGGAGTTTACTGCGCTCGAAAATGTGATGATCCCGCTACTGATTGGGAAGGCCAGGATGCGCGACGCTGAGAAGAAATCCCGCGAAATCCTCGATTTCATGGGACTGAAAGACCGGATCGACCACAAGCCGTCGGAACTGTCGGGCGGCGAAAAACAACGGATCGCCGTAGCAAGGGCTTTGGCCAACAACCCGGACGTGATCTTCGCGGACGAACCTTCCGGCAGCCTGGACACCCGCAACAAAGAAGAATTGCATCAACTGTTTTTCGATCTTCGAAAGCGATTTAACCAAACTTTTGTCATCGTCACGCACGACGAACGCCTCGCTTCCCTCACCGACCGGATCATCCGGATGAACGACGGCGTGATCGTCGAAAACTGAACCAAACCACCTCTTTTTTCCGACAAACAACAAACTAAAACTTTATAACCATTAATACCATCAATGCCATGTGGAAAAATTTTTTTTATTTCACCCGAAAGGAACAATCGGGAATTGTCTTTTTAATCGTGCTGATTGCAGGCCTTTTCATCGTCAAACATTGCTTTTTCAAAGAAAAAAACCAATCGGTTGAAACGGCGGAAACCTCCGTTCCGGCAACGGCTATGCAAGCGCCCGACACTGCCATCACCGCTCCTGCCGCGACACCTCGTTCGGAAAAAAGAAAATACGACACCCCCAACAAACGTTCCCAACCCGCACAACAAGAAAAACGAACCTATTTTACCCCCAAACCCGCAGCCGAATCCGTTGCAAAAGCCGAGGTAAAAAAATTCCCTGCGACAGAAAAATTTCCCGAAGGAACCGTCCTCAACCTCAATCGGATCGACACAACCGAACTGATGAAAGTGCCGGGAATCGGGAAAGCATACGCCGCACGAATCGTCAAATACCGACAATTGCTCGGAGGCTATTATTCCGTCGAACAACTCAAGGAAGTATACAATATGTATGAAGAATTGTACGATAAAATCGTTCCTTTTTTTGAAGTTTCGCCCGATTCCATCCGGATAATTCCGGCCAACTCCGCATCGCTCGACAGGATGAGGTCGCATCCCTACTTCAATTTCTATCAGGCGAAAGCCATCATCGAATTACGGAAGAAAAACGGACGCATCAATTCGCTCGATGAACTCGCCTTATTGGAGGAATTTACCGAAAAAGATTTGGAAAGAATAAAAATTTACCTGTCATTTGATTGAAATTCAAGAAAAAAGTTGTATCTTTGCACCTCATTTTAAATATTAAGTTTAATTATTACAAAGTTTTTATGAACAATTACGAAACCGTTTTCATTTTAACTCCCGTTTTGTCTGATGTACAGATGAAGGAAGCGGTCGAGAAATTCAAAGACTTCTTAAAAGCAGAAGGCTCTGAAATTATCAATGAAGAGAATTGGGGCTTGCGTAAGCTGGCGTACCCGATTCAAAAAAAATCCACCGGATTTTATCAATTGTTAGAATTTAAGGCGAATCCGCAAGTGATCGCCAAGTTGGAAATTCAATTTCGCCGTGACGAACGTGTCATTCGCTTTCTGACGTTCCGTCAAGACAAAGATTTCGCGGAATATGCCGCCAAGCGGAGAAACAAATTCAAAGAAAAAGAAACTGTTAAAGAAACTGTAAAGGAGGATTAAATTATGGAAACAACAAATACCAATACATCGGAAATTCGCTACTTGACACCTCCTACTGTCGAGTTACAAATGAAAAAATACTGCCGTTTCAAAAAAAGCGGTATCAAATTCATTGATTATAAAGATCCTGAATTTTTGAAGAAATTCTTGAACGAACAAGGGAAGATTCTTCCCCGTCGA
The DNA here is from genome assembly GCA_031272075.1 of Dysgonamonadaceae bacterium. Classification (GTDB taxonomy): domain Bacteria; phylum Bacteroidota; class Bacteroidia; order Bacteroidales; family Azobacteroidaceae; genus BNXB01. The sequence continues at coordinate 14,215 of JAISUK010000040.1, read as the reverse complement.
CTCACCGGTACGTCATTGAAATATCAACACCGCGTCTCGCAGGCAGTGAAAAGGGCGCGCCATTTGGCTTTGCTCCCGTACGTAACAGATTTGATGAATAATAAATAAGGGGAATAAATTATGCAAGTTATATTGAAAGAAGATGTTGCCAATCTCGGATATAAAGATGACATTGTCAACGTCAAAAGCGGTTACGGCCGTAATTATTTGATTCCGCAACAAAAAGCGGTCATCGCTTCCGAGTCGGCCAAAAAAGTGTTGGCGGAAAATATGCGCCAACGGGCACATAAACTGGAACAGATCAAACTCGATGCGCAAGCGTTGGCCGCCAAAATGGAAGGTGTCGCACTGACTGTCGGAGCAAAGACGAGTTCCTCCGGGACAATCTTCGGCTCGGTGTCAAACATTCAGATTGCAGAAGCTCTGGCGAAACTCGGATTCGAGGTCGATCGCAAGGCGATCATCATCAAAGAATCGGTGAAAGAAGTCGGCGCTTACAAAGCATTACTGAAATTACACAAAGAAGTCTCGGTAGAGATTCCGTTTGAAGTCATCTCGGAATAATCCGCAGTCGAAAAAATACCAGGCAAAGGCTGTTACTCGTTTGACGAGGTGAACAGCCTTTTGCATATTACACCTGTTGAAACACAAACGATTGACGCATGCAAAAGGGGAAAATGATCATTTACCAGGTTTTACCGCGCTTGTTCGGGAATGACAACCGCTCGCAGATCCCAAACGGGTCGCTGGCAGAAAACGGCTCAGGCAAATTTTCGGCTTTTTCAGAACGCTTCCTGAAACAGCTAAATCGGTTTGGCTATTCGCATATCTGGTATACCGGCATCATCGAACACGCCACGCAGACAGATTACTCCGCTTACGGAATTGCCAAGGACCACCCCGCAGTGGTCAAAGGGAAAGCGGGCTCACCTTATGCCGTAAAAGATTATTTCGACATTGATCCCGACTTGGCGGATGACGTCGTCCACCGCATGGCGGAATTTGAGGCCTTGGTCGAACGGACACATCAGTCCGGTTTGCAATGTATCATCGATTTTGTTCCCAACCACGTGGCGCGGGGGTATCATTCGGATGCGCGACCGCAGGGAGTGACCGATCTGGGAGCCGACGACGACCGGCAGACGACTTTCGATCGCGACAATATTTTTTATTACCTCCCCGGACAGGCGCTCGCTCCGCAGTTTGACGCTACGGTCGACGGAGATACCTACTCCGAATTTCCCGCCAGGGCGACCGGCAACGATCGATTTGACGCCAATCCATCGCGTCAGGACTGGTACGAGACCATCAAACTGAACTACGGCATAGACTACTGGAACGGCGGGCGACGGCATTTCGATCCCATCCCCGACACGTGGCGGCAGATGCTGCGGATACTGCTCTTTTGGGCATCCAAAAAGATCGATGGATTCCGTTGTGACATGGCGGAAATGGTGCCGGTAGAATTTTGGGCTTGGGTCATTCCGCAAGTCAAACAACAATACCCCGGCGTGATTTTCATTGCAGAAATCTACAACCCGTCGGCGTATCAAACCTACCTTTCCATCGGGAAATTCGACTTCCTGTACGACAAAGTCGGCATGTACGACACCTTGCGGGCGGTGATCTGCGGGCAAGCCGACGCAGCCGCCATTTCCCACTGCTGGCAATCGGTCAACGATATCCGCGAGCGTATGCTCTATTTTCTGGAGAACCACGACGAACAACGCATCGCCTCCGATTTCTTCGCCCGCGACCCACAGAAAGCTTTCCCGGCAATGCTCGTCCTCGCACTGCTCTTCACCAACCCGCTGATGATCTACTCCGGACAGGAATTGGGTGAGCAGGGGATGGATTCAGAAGGCTTCAGCGGACCCGACGGCCGGACTTCGATTTTCGATTACTGGAGCCTGGCTTCCATCCGCAATTGGCGGAACGGGAATCGCTACGACCGGCAACGCCTTTCGCCCGTACAAAAAAATTGCTTCGAATTTTATACACAGCTGTTGCAACTCTGTCGCGACGAGCCGGCCATCTACCGAGGCGTCTCTTTCGATCTGATGTACGCCAATTACGAAAATCCCCGTTTTAATCCGAAAAAACACTTCGCTTTCCTGCGGCAATCGGGCGCTGACCTCCTGTTGGTCGTCGCCAATTTCGATCAGCAGGAAGCCCGCCTTGCGGTGTTTATTCCTGCGCATGCCTTCGAATACATGCAGTTCGCATCGGATACCCGTTTTAACGGAAGAGAGCTGTTCCCCGGCAACGACATCAACCTCCCCGCTCCCCAAGCCGATGCGCTTTACGAATTGGCTGTCCCCCCCAGCAGCGGCAAGGTGCTGAAATTTTCTAAGATACCCTAAATGTGGTATTGCGACCTATTTCCACTGACACTACCTTTGCCCGAAATTATTAGGGTATTTCGGATGACCGAAAAAAAAACGCTTGTTTTTTGATCGAAATGTGGCATTATTGTAAAGTTTATATTAATTTTACGACAAATTTCATTGAATAATGTCATGCAGACAAATGTTCCTTATAAAGTGTTTTCCGGCACAAATACCCGTTATTTGGCCGAGAAGATATGCAAGAACCTGGGTTGTGAGCTTGGGAAAATGAATATTGAATACTTTGCGGACGGTGAATTTTCAATCTCTTATGAAGAATCGATTCGCGGCTGTCACGTATTTTTGATTCAATCCACCTTCCCCAATTCCGACAACCTGATGGAGTTACTGTTGATGATTGATGCGGCCAAGCGCGCCTCTGCCAAATCGATCGTCGCGGTCATCCCCTATTTCGGGTGGGCGCGACAAGACCGGAAAGACAAGCCGCGCGTTTCCATCGGAGCGAAGTTGGTGGCCGATCTGTTGAGTAAAGCCGGAATCAACCGGTTGATGACGATGGATTTGCATGCCGACCAGATCCAAGGCTTCTTCGATGTGCCCGTTGACCACTTGTACGCATCGTCCGTTTTTCTCGATGAAATCGAGAATTTGAACTTGCCGAACCTGATCATCGCGACGCCGGATGTAGGGGGGACAAAACGAGCAAACGCCTACGCCAAGTATCTGAATGTCCCGCTGGTCATCTGCTACAAACTGCGGAAAAAAGCCAACGAAGTAGCGGAAATGAAGGTGATCGGCGATGTTTCGGGAATGGATATCCTGCTGGTGGACGATATCGTCGACACCGCCGGCACCATCACCAAGGCGGCGGAATTGATGATTGCCGAAGGCGCTAACTCCGTCAGAGCAATCGCATCACACGCCGTGATGTCCGATCCCGCCTCGGTGAGAATCGACAATTCTTGCCTGACCGAGATCATTTTTACCGACAGCATCCCGTATTCCAAAAAATGCGAAAAGGTGAAAGTCATTTCCGTGGCCGAGATGTTTGCAAAAGCAATCCGCCGCGCATACAAGAATGAATCCATCAGTTCATTGTACGTCATTTGACATTCTTTTTTCGTCTCGCGGATAACGGAGGCTGATCTGTGTGAGATTCATAAGCATCGTTTCAAAATGATAAAATTTGATTCCAATATCATTGATGGTCTGTCTGCTGGAGATGAACGTGTTTACAAGGAATTGTTCGATGTTTCCTTCCGCATGTTGCATCAGTTGGCCAGCGTCTATGTGTTGGATGAGGATGTTGCCAACGACATCGTGCAGGAGGTCTATATCGCCATCTACGAAAACGCCCACCTGCTCAAAAAGGTCTCCGACTTGAACAGCTACCTGCGCATCGCCGTGCGCAACCGCTCTTTCAACTACCTTCGTCAGCTGGCATTGGAAGATCGCAAACTCCGTCTCTACTATGAAGAATTTGTCGAAATGGATGAGATGGAGCAGGAAAATGTCGAAGAATTGCTCGCTCAAGCCAAACAAATCTTGATGGAACTCCCCGACAACTGCCGACGCATCTGTGAAATGCGTTTTCTGGACGGAATGAAAATCAAAGAGATCGCCCAACAATTAAACCTCTCCGAAAATACTGTCAAAGTGCAATTACACAGGGGCGTAAACAAAATGCGCGAAACCATCTTAACCAAATTCTCCGCCGCCGAAAACGACACTAAAATACTTTATTTTGCATTTTTATTGCTCTTTTTGTAAACCTTTTTCAAAAATCCGTGTCATACGATCAGATTATCACGATCAGAATGAACATGGATATAGATCTTCTTTACAGAAAACTGGAAGGCGACCTGACGGAAAAAGAATCCCGGCAAGTAGACGACTGGCTGAACGCATCGGAGCGTCACGCCCGATATTTCGAACAGCTGTCGTTGCATTTTCGCGGCGAACACCCGTATTCGTTGACCGATTCTGCTTTCGACACTTACCGGAAACAGTTTATAGAAAAACTGGAAGCGATGCAGCAAAACCGTCGCAGCCGCTTGCTCCATTCGCCTTGGTTGCGGTATGCCGCCGCCGTGCTGCTGTTGGTTGCTGCGGGCTATTTCGTGCACTTGCTCACGAAGCCCGACGCTACGCCGCCGGTCGTTGAAGACACCTTCGCCCCTGCCCCAGCCGAAGAACCGACGGCCGTCACCACAGAAAAACTGCCGAAAGTGTCCAACCGGAAAGTGGTGCTGAATGCCGCCAATGGAATCAGCTACAACATCAGGCAATTGAACGTTTCCACCGCATTGTCGAACGCCCAATTCGACATCTCCAAGCAGATGATTTCGTACGACAGAATCAAGCCCGCCGACAACCGGATCCCCGAAACGAAACTCAACGAACTGGTCGTCGAACGCGGCGCGGATTTCCGGATCACCCTGAGCGACGGCACCCGCGTCTGGCTCAATTCGGAATCCACCCTCCAATACCCCACCTACTTCACCGGCAAGGAGCGCAAGATCCAGCTCACCGGCGAAGCGTATTTTGAAGTCGCCAAAGACGCCAAACATCCGTTCATCGTCTCTACCAACGGCGTCGACGTGCGGGTCTGCGGCACACGGTTTAACATCAATACCCGCCGACACGGCGCGATAGCCGCCACACTGGTCGAAGGCGCCATCGTCGTGATCCCCGCCGACAGGAAGGAAGAAATCCTGCTCGTGCCGGGCAATACCGCCGAATACATCCCCGAAACGGGCGTCATGGAAATCAAGAACGACGACATCCAGCTGTATATCGGATGGATGAAAGGCGAATACCATTTCAAGGAAATCACCCTCGAAGACCTCCTGAACGAGGTAGCGCGGTGGCACGATGTGAACATCGTCTTTGAAGACGAGAAACTGAAAACAGAGAAATTCACCGGCATCTTCGCCCGCAAAGCGCCACTGCACAACATTCTGAACTTGATAGAAAAAACAAACTACATCGAGTGCAGCATCCACGGCAAGAATGTGGAAATCAGAGAAAATCAGATACAAACCATTCATTAAAATCAAACAAAGTATGACAAAAACAATCCTAAAAAACCTGCTCTCCTTATTGTTGTTGTTGTTTTGTCTCGCCCTCTCGGCGCAAACCGCCGACAGGGAAAAGAAAATCACACTGAATGTCAAGGGGATCACCATCGAAGCATTGTTTCGAGAAATTCACGAGCAGACCAATTTGAATTTCGTCTACAACATCAAGGACATCCAACCCTTGCAGAAAGTGGACGTCAATGTGAAGAATGCGACGGTAGGCGCCGTCCTTCAGCAAACACTGACCCCACAGCATGTGTCCTTTGAATTTGCCGACGGCTCCATCATCATCAAAAAAATGACCCGTCACAGTGTAGGAGGAAAAGTGACGGACGCCAATACCGGCGAATCGCTGACCGGTGTCACCGTCAGAGCGAAGCAGACCGGCGCAGGGACTGTCACCGACATCGACGGAAATTACCGGCTGTTGGTGGCCGACGGCGATGCGTTGATATTCTCCTTCATCGGGTTTGCCCCGATAGAACGCGTGATTACCGGCGACAACAACAGCCTCAACATCGCACTGGCTTCAGACGAAACGCAACTGTCGGAACTGGTCGTGACGGGTATCTACAGCCGCCCCAAAGAAAGTTTTACGGGTTCATCGCAGACCTACTCCACCAAAGAACTCAAGATGATCGGCAACCAGAATGTGCTGCAAAGCTTGAAAACGCTCGATCCTGCATTCGCCATCCTGGAAAACAACCAGTTCGGTAGCGACCCCAACCGCTTGCCCGACATTGAAGTGAGAGGAAAGACCAGCGTTGCCGACATCAGCTCAGAATATTCCACTGATCCCAACCTGCCCCTTTTTATTTTAGATGGGTTTGAATCGTCGCTCGCGGTGATCAACGAACTGAATATGGACCGTGTTGCCAATATTACCGTGCTCAAGGACGCCGCCGCTACAGCAATTTACGGGTCTAAGGCAGCAAACGGTGTGATAGTCGTAGAAACAAAAACTCCCGTTATCGGTCAGTTGCGCATCAATTACAACAACAATACCCGACTCTCCTTCGCTGACCTCTATGATTACAACCTGATGAACGCCGCTGAAAAATTGGAGTTCGAAAAAATATCAGGCGTATATTATACGCCCGATAGCGAGGGAAATCTTCCGAGGGAATGGTTGGCGCAATACTATTTTCAACACCTGGCCGAAATACGAAGGGGCGTAGACACTTATTGGATGAATGAACCCCTGCGTTTTGCCGTGTCGCACAGCCATAACCTCTACATGGAAGGCGGCGACAACTCCATGCGCTACGGCATCGGCATGACCTACGGCAAGACGGAAGGTGTGATGAAAGGCTCGGACAAGGATGTGGTAAACGGAAACGCCCGTTGGATTTATCGCTACAAAAAACTCTCGTTCCAGGACAACCTAAGCATCGACTATAACGCATCCTCCCGCGAGAATGTAGCATTCTCCGAGTTTTCCCGCGCTAATCCCTACGTCCGGAAGACCGATGAGAATGGTGTGGTACAGCCCATCCTCTATAAATATATTTCTTACTCTACCCTCCTTTCCAATTGGACGTGGGTGGATTTAACTAACTCCTCCGGATACAATGTTTACAATCCCCTGTACGACATGGAGCGCAACAGTTTTAACAAGAACGCCGGTTTCGGTTTCCGCAACAACTTTGAGATGGAATGGCAGCCAGCGGAAACGTTGCGCCTGAAAGGACGTTTCAGTCTTGCCCGCTCGTCGGCCAAGGAAAGGATATTCAAATCTCCAAAATCCACCGCCTATTACGAGACTACTGAAACCATGAAGGGAAGCTATTCGGAAACCATCAATGGAACATCGAGTTACGAGGGCGACCTGAGCGCAACCTATGGCAAATTAATCAACGAGACGCACCGTGTGAACGCTGTGGCCGGGATGCGCCTATACAATAATTCCACCGACGCATCGGGTTATACGGTCCACGGATTTCTCGACGAAGATTACTCTAGTCCGATTTTTTCCAACGGCTTTACGGAAGGTAGCAAACCTAGCTATAGCAAGGTTGTGGCTCGATCTGCCTCTTATTACCTAAACGTTGGCTACGCATACAACGAACGCTACCTCTTGGATTTCAGTAGTCGTTACGACGGCGCCTCGGTATTCGGCGCTTCGCGTCGCTGGGCGGAAACCTGGGCGGTCGGGCTGGCCTGGAACATGCACAACGAAGCCTTCCTGAAAGACAGTGAGACCATTAACCTCCTGAAACTGCGGGCGTCGGTCGGAAATCCGGGCAACCAGAACTTCGATGCCTACATCGCAATGAATCTGTATCGGTTTACAACTTCCTGGCCGAATCCATTTGGCTTGGAGGCAATTGTAAGCACTTGGGGAAATCCCAACTTGAAATGGCAGAAGACGCTTGATAAAAATATCGGCTTCGATCTGGAAATTATGAACCGCCGGATCAAACTGACTGCCGACTACTTTATCAAGGATACCGACCCCCTGCTCGTAACAATCAACAGCCCTCTATCGACAGGCTCCAGCAGCATACACATGAACGCGGGAGGCCTCCTGACACGGGGCACAACCATCACACTGAATCTGCAAGCAATCAAGAATCGGGATTTAAGGTGGAATAGTTCGCTGAACGTTCGTCATTTCGAATATGAATACCGGGGAATCGGCACATCGTTGGATCAATATAACTCGGCAGGAATTGGCAGCAACCTGAGGCGCTACTACGACGGCGGCAGTCCTGAAGACCTCTGGGCGGTCAGATCGGCAGGAATTGATCCCGCTACCGGGTACGAGATGTTCATCAAAAAGGATGGCAGCTATACCTTCCAGCACTCTTATGACGACGAGGTAAAAGTTGGAAACACAACACCTGATTTGGAGGGAATCATCAACACTTCCCTCTACTACAAAGGTTTCACTGCATCCCTCAACCTCCGTTACCGCATGGGCGGGCAAATCTTCCAGAATGCCTTGTACTCGAAGGTGGAGAACCTCAGCCAGAGTAGCCTGCGATATAATCAGGATAAACGCGCGCTCTACGAACGCTGGAAACAGCCGGGCGATCAAGCCAAATTCAAGAGCATCAACCTGAACATGAGCACTCCCATTTCATCTCGCTTCGTGGCGGACGAGAATACCTTATCGGGAGAATCGATTTCGCTGGGCTACGAAACGCAAACACTCCAGTGTCTGAGGTATATCGGCGCCTCCTCGCTCACAATACGCGGCTACATGAACGAGATCTTCCGCCTCTCAACGGTGAAAGAAGAAAGAGGGATCGATTATCCCTTTGCCCGCTCGGTGTCGTTCTCATTGGGATTGAGTTTCTGAAACAATAAACAATGAATAGTTAAACAATAGAATATATGAAAAAATACCTAAAAATAATATGCGTTGCAGTCATAGCGGTAAGCGGAGCGTCGTGCAATTCCTGGTTGGATGTCACGCCAGAAGACCGGATCGTGGGTGAAAATCTCTTTAAAGATAAGGCTGGTTATCTGAAAGCCTTGAACGGAATTTACGGAGAATTGAACAAGACAAACAGTTTTAACATCCGCACATTGGACTATATGGGACAATACTACAATTATCCTGTGGAATACCGATGGGAGCAGGGCTATGGTGTTGACTATTTGCTTGAAACCAATTGGGCCAATGCTTATTCGTTGATCATCAACTGCAACGAGATCATCCTGCAATGTGGCGAGGCCGGCAATCCCGTTCTTGCGGGCGGCTATTACAACCTCTACAAAGGAGAGGCCATCGCCTTACGCGCCATGTTGCACTTGGATCTTTTACGTTATTATGGCCCAATGTGGTCTCAAAAGGAAGACTTAGCCATCCCCTACATGACCAAATCAGACCGCCAGTCCCAGCCTTTGTTGCCGGCAACTGCCGTGTTGGACAGCATCATTAACGACCTGAAAATTGCTTCCGCGCTCTTGGAAACGGTGGATCCCGTCATCACACAAGGTACGAATAATGCCCCAAACGAATATGGCGATACTGAATGGAGTTATCGCCAATACCGCTTGAATTACTACGCCGCGCAGTTGCTGCTAGCTCGGGCATACCTCTGGGGAGGCGACACCCAACACGCGGGAGAAACCGCGCGCAAAGTGATTTCGGAGGCAGTACGTTGGTTCCCGTTCGTTACTGATGAATACATGGCTGCCAATGGTGAAGACCGTATTTTTTCGCCGGAGGTTTTGTTCGCTTTTTACAACACTTCCCGTACCAACGAGATCTTTAACACTTACTTCAACGTAGCCACCACTACGGGGATGGTCGCATACGGTAGCATTGCTTCCGGGCGCGTTTCCCACCTGTACGACAGTCATAACGACGTTCGCTATAAAATGTGGTTGGAGATAACGGAAAACAACATCACCAATACGCGGTTACAGAAATATGCGGGTACGTCTAATGTAAAGTACGGCTACATGGTGCCCCGCATCCGTATGAGCGAGGCCTACCTCATCGCCGCCGAGTGCGATCCGGATGTGCAAACAGCCTTGACCAACTACCTCAACCCGGTTCGCTACGTCCGGAAATGTCCTGATGCCGTCTGCACCACGTCAGAGGAGTTGAATGAGCTGATTCAGGCGGAATACCTGCGTGAATTTATCGGGGAAGGGCAGCTATTCTTCTATTTCAAACGGCGGGAGTTGCCGGTCATCCCGGTAGGGAACGTCGCAAACGGCACTCAGACAATGACTTCTGCTCAATACGTGGCGCCGCTACCCGAAAGCGAACGGGAAATCCGAGGAATGTAAAACCATAAATTAAGAAAGAAAATGAAACAGACAATATTATGCTTGTTGGCAATGATAATCGCGCTGGGAAGCTGCGAACAAAAAGAATTGAAAGACTACGATGGTCCTGAAAGCGTGTACTTCTTTGTGCAGCATTACCCTGAAGGTTATGTTAGTTCCGGTACGATATCCAGTATTGACGACTGGGTCGTGGATTCCGTGAGTAAGGTGGAATTTGTCAAGTTGGGCGCGGTTACAAGATACGAAACCCTCATCCGAGTGAAGACCACCGGTGCTACAAAGAATTACGATCGCACCTTCCGCATGAAGATCGACACCGACAGCACCACTGCAGTGGAAGGAATGGACTATGAGGCCTTCCCGCTGGAGGGTGTCATTTCGGCAAATACGATTTATACCGATATCCCCATCACGCTGTTACGCAACGTCCAACTACAAACTTCTGAGCGTCAGCTGGTTTTGCAATTATTACCAACGGACGATTTTACGTTGGATTTTTCCGTATGGCGTGGGGTAAACGACCAATTATACAGCCATCGCTACGACAAACTAACATTCAACGCAACCCGACATGCCATACGTGTCAATGACATCATGCCGAAACCCTCCCGTTGGCCGACGGAAGGAACGCCCACTCTGACCTACAAGGAAGGCGATGGCTACTTTGGTATGTTCTCGCAGAAAAAACTTCTGCTGATCTGTGAGCAACTCGACCTGACCTATGACTACTTCACATCAGCAGAAACGATGTCGGTCTACATGTGCATAAACATTGCGGTTTACATGAGCGAATACTTGAAGCAACAATACCTGAACCGCACGCCGGTGCTGGAAGAAGACGGACGGTTAATGTGGTTTCTTTACTGTCAGAATCTTTTCCAAAGTTCTGGGCCGGGCGTGCCTTGGGACGGAACGTTTACGTTTGATTAATCCTAATATTCTTTAATAATTAATGATTGACATAATGAAAAAAATATATATAAAAACAGTTCTGTTAGTAGCGATAGCGGCATCTTTAGCAACCTGCTACGACGACAAGGGGTCATACGACTACCACGACATCAACGAAGGTACGGTGTCGGGACTGGACTCGTCCTACACGGTGATTTACAAAGCAGACACTCTGCACATCACGCCTCAATGGACATTTACGCAGGATAACGGCGACCCCGACCGTTACCGTTATGAATGGACGCTCACACCAGCGAAGAATGATACCTCTTTGTCCAAGCATATCATCGGCGCATCGCACGACCTGGCGTATTTTCCCGATGCAAAGCCGGGAGATTATAACCTATGGACAAAGGCGACCGACAAGGAAACCGGCGTACAGTGGATGGGAAAAAGCGTCCCCTTTAGCATTCGCACACAGTTCGGCTTGGGGATGATGGTGATGGGCGAGGATGCCGAGGGGTACGCCGACATTGAGATGATTTCCGTGTCATCTGATACGGTTATCCTGCGGAAATTGCTACGAAACAGCGGATTGCCTCCATTGCGAAACCCCATACGGGTTTATTATTCCGGCAAACAATCTTTAGCCTCCTTTGATATATACGCCGAATTGTGGGCAATGACAGGCGACGGCTCCTACCAGTTAGACTCTAAAACTTTCGATGGAAATATCGAAAACACCTTTGACAAACACCTCCTGGCTTGCCTGCCGATGCCGGGAGACGCCAAACCCATACTTTTCGCAAAATACCCGCTAAAACTAATATCGATGAATCGGATCGCGATATGCGACAACGGCGACCTTTTTCACCAACCCGTTCTCTCTTCATCGAATGGTTTTTACATGACACAAGTGAACGTCCCTTTTATCGGATCTGCGGAACGGTTCCCGGTAGCTCCTTATGTATGGCAGTCTACAGTTTTAACGGCTGGTTATATCGTGTATGACCAAAGCGGTAGGCGATTCATAAAAGTCGAAATGAGTGGAGGATCGAATGTAGCCTCGTTGCCCGATAATGTAACAGATAAATTCCCCTGGGTGCAACCAGCGGGACGGACGTTGATTTACGGCGAAAACAGCTCGAAGAATTTTGCCCTGATGAAGGACGACAACTACCACATTTATACCTTCGCTACGACCTCTGCCTTTACGAAAAGCAATTATTATACGATAGACCTCTCTATTGCCTACCGTTTGCCAGATGCCAAGCTGTACGCCTTTTCTGCGCAGCGTACCTTCTTGCTGTATGCCGTGGGAAGCACGCTCTACGCTTACGACTACGATCCGGCCAACCCGCGACTCTTTTCTATCGACATGGTGGATGAAATCACGGCCATGGAGTTTGAGCTTTCGCAGGATAAGACTGGCAACACCCTAACGGTGTGCACCTACAACCCCACAACCAAAGGGACGCTGACTTCCTATGCCTTGAGCCTCGACCCCAACAAGTTCGAATTGGTTCCCTTGTTTTCCCGGAGCGACTTGGTGAAAATTGTGGACGTAGAATGGCGTATCGGTGAAAATTAACGCGGTTTACAAACCACTAAATAAATAAAAAATGAATATCGTAAAACAAATTATTGAGGTATGAAACGAGCATGTTTTTCAAACATCCGAGTTGATGACAATAATAACATGCGAGTTCCATACGACCTTTTAAAAACAAATTTTGGACGTATGAAAATTAGGATATTTGTATTGTCTGTGCTGGCTGTTTTGATGACAGCAGTACCCGCAGACGCCCAACAACGCATGGAAAATCCCGACTCAGATTCACTTCGAAATGAAAACGATCCCGTAGCAAAAGCCCGTTCAGAACTTCTAAAGACTATGGTGCGGGGTGCAGGAAATGATCAGGACATATTGGCGTTTAAAGATCTATTTCTCGCGAATGAAAAATCCATCCGTGAGAATCAACACTTAGACCTGACTTACTTTTTGGTAGTACAGGCTTTCGCTATAGAAATGAACATTGCTGAAATGAACGCGTATATTGCGAAGATCAAGAGTCCGAACCTGCGTTCGAGCGTCATTAGGTTGTGCGGGATAAGGATTGCAAAGAAAGATCCCAAACTTGCCATAGAAGTGATGAAAGAAGAAGCGGAAAGGCTGTACCTGCAACAGGACAGTTACCGGGGATATATGAGTTCTTACTCTGATCTCCTGATCCGAGAGGAGAGATACGAGGAGGCCTTGAAGTACGGGAAGGCAGCCTTCAAAGTGAACCCAAAAGACGAGTATGTGGCGAGCAATTACGCCTTGCTCTTGAGCAAAACAGGGCATCACAATGAGGCTTTCCCCATGCTGGAAGAGATCGTAAATTCGGGAAAGGGGAATGAGAAACTGCGGCAAGCCTTGCAAGAAAGCTACGCCTACCTCAACCCTGAAAAGGATGAGAAAACCTACATAGCCGGGATCGAAAACAAGCTAATAACAAGCATCAAGCAGAAAGTGGAGGAAAAGATGGTGAAAGAGGCGGCCCCAAGCTTCACAGTAAAAGACGTGAACGGGACGAGCGTTTCCTTAGCAGACTTCGCCGGAAAAACCATTGTTTTAGATTTCTGGGCAACCTGGTGCGGTCCTTGCGTGGCTTCTTTTCCCGCCATGCAGCGAGTGGTCGACTTATACCGGGATGATCCGAACGTTAAACTCCTTTTTATCCATACCTATGAAAAAGTGACCGACCCGCTCAAGAACGCGCAAGCTTACCTGAAAGAAAAGAATTACTCGATGGATTTATACATAGACGCCAGAGATCCGCAAACGAAGAAGAATCCTGCGGCAAGCGCGCTTGCGGTGAAGGGGATCCCTTCCAAGTTTGTGATTGACGGAGAAGGAAATATCCGATTCAAGGTGGTTGGATTCGACGGTGGCGACGATGCCGCGGTAGCGGAACTGTCCACCATGATTGAATTGGCGAAAAAAAGCGATAGCCACGCACGAAACAACACCCTGCCTCAATAACGCCTGGCTGCTCTATTGCTTTCCGAAATTGAATGCGAAAAAAGTGATGGAAGTGGGCGAAAAAAACGGGAAAACCTACACCGAAGAGGAAAAACAGCGTCGGCTGGAGCTTGGGAAAA
>JAISUK010000033.1 GCA_031272075.1 Dysgonamonadaceae bacterium | reverse complement strand
ATTATTGCGCAAAAGTATATAATTTTTATAATAATCTCCAAAAAAAAAAAAAAAAAAAAATGATTTTTCTTGATTATTCGTGCAAAAACTGCAAAAATCTCATTGATCGTTCGGCTTTTAGCCAAATAAGACACCGTGAAATAAACCACTGGACAAGGATTATTTTCCAAATCATGATCACTTGTAAAGGTTAAGTAGAGACTATCGTTGCAAGAAGATTGCCAATCTCAGAATTTCCATTCTGCGCGGATCATAATAAACCGGCTGATTTTGGCTGTGTAGGTAGTAGCGATATATTCGGGATCGGTAATGACGCCTATGCGTTGCTGGCGATTGAAGAGGTCGTTGACTTCGGCTTTGAGCGTGAAATTCCGCTTTTTCCCTAAAAAATAATCCACTGAAATGTTCGATACGATCCCGAAACGATCCATGCCGGGCACATCAGGCCATTGTATATTCCAGCGGAAGTTATTTGAATTATTCAGTTCAATAGACCTGGTGATTCGGAGGCGTACATCCATTCCAAGCTTCTGTGAGAGCCAACGGTTGCGGACAAAACTGTTGTCGCGTGTGGTGTATTGGGTAACGGAACTCAGCGACGGCATAAAAGTGGAAGAAAAATTTCCCCTTACCTGTAACGAAGCGTTGAATTGGTTGCCGACAATCGCGACAAGTTGTTCGTTCACATATCCGGGAGTGCTGGAATACCTGTATATCAAGCCCGTTTGGATATTCGACTGCAATTTTCGGGAACGGACGCTGTAATTTCCGCTGACGCGCAAGCCCTTCTCTCCGTTATGGTTCTCCCTGGTGAGCAGTGACGAACCGGCCATTGCGGTGTAGTCGTATTCCGGCAGGTAAGTCGCTACCTGAAAATAACGATACTTATCCACGATCGAATTTTCTACAGTGCTGTATTGCACTCCAAATTCGTATGTTGATGCTCCTTTCATAAATGTGCTTGTGGTTGAGAATGAATTTTCTACCTCCGGTTTAAGGAGCGGATTGCCCGCCCTGAGCATCAAGGGGTTCGAGTCGTCCAACTCCATATAATCAAGTAAAGAGGGCATCAGCACGGGCGACCGTGCGAAATTAAAAATCAGCCCGGTAAACGCGGAAAGCTTGTAATTCACCGATGCACGGCTTTGAATCAGATTAAACGACCTTGGAAGCTCGTAAGCTTTCGGAAAAAACGCATCTCGCTGCATGATTTTACGTTCCCAGCCGACATCGACAGTCACATTGTCCACGCCTATTTTCTTATTATTGTCGCGGTAAGTCAATGTACTACGGGCGAAATTGCTCAATTCGTGAATCCGGTAATCGTAGGAATTGGTCAAATCGGTGATGCCGGTCAGCATATCCACAGAAGCGCGACGCGACTTGCTGTCGATATGCGAGAGTTTATCCGAAACATCCCATGTCATTGTCGGAGCGAGCTTGAAATTGGCCGACGCAGATAAACTGTAATTGCGGTTCCAACCGCCGCTTTCATTCTCCAGGTCTACGTGCGAAGTGCTGGAAGCGAGGGTGTCGATCCGCCAGCCGCTGCCATCGTTATCGGAGATATTGGCGGCAGCGGAAAGATTTAACGACACGATTGAATTGAATTTTTTGTGTCCACCAATTTCAGCGGATAAAGTGCGGCTATTTGTTGCATCGCGCTGCCTGATCTGCTGACTTTGGGTGAGATTCCCGTCGCGCATGGCCGAGAGGATGCCGGTCGATTCCGAAGTATTGTCGTTGAAACTGTAATTCAATTTACTGCGAAAGATGCTCTTGTCCTTGAATGTACGGCTGAGGGTGTTTTGGGAATTAAAACTTTTCCGTTTGGCGTTGGATAAATTTTGTTCATGATAATTGCGTTGTGAATAATATTCCGAAGGGAAATACTCACGATTATTCCAATTTTCATCGCTGTTTTCGTGGAAATTGGCGCTGTTATTGGTCTGAAAACCGAATTTGTTGACTTCCTGGCGGTCATAATAAAAACTCCCATTCGTTGTTTCGGATTCAGGCTTTAAAGACAGTCCGCTGCCGTCTGTGCTGACGAAGCTGGCCGCCCCGCCACTCCCGCTTCTATACATCACATTATTCCTGTCCGCACCCGTCGACACAGTCTCTCCGACGCGAGAATAGACCAAGCCGCCCGACACATCATACAGCGCCCGTCGGTTTTCGCGGTAGTCCTGATCCAATGTTGCCCCTGCTCCGGCGGCGAGGGTGGTGTTGCGTATCATGCTGGGCTTGCTTTTTGTCCGCACGTTGGCCACCGTCTTCAATTCGGGATTTTTCACCTTGTTCAGTTTGTCCCAATCGCTCGCTTCCTTATAGACGCTGACATCCACCACATCGTCGGCCTTGATGTTTTCCATTGCCAGCATGACGTTATCTCCGAAAAGGCGGTTGCCGTCGATGGTCACACGGTCAATCTTTTTCCCCAGGTAGGTGAGCATATTGTTTTCCAGTTTCATTCCGGGCAACACCTCGAAGAGTTTTGTCATCGCATCGCCCTCGAATGTCTTGAAAGCATTGGCATTGAACTGCACGGTATCGCCTTTGATAACCACAGCGACAGCTTCGCCCACCACCACAATCTCGGCCAGTTCGTGCGGCTGCTCTGCGAGGAATACATGGACATAGCGCGTTCCTCTCTCCGGAGGAAACGCAACCACCGTCTTTGTCTTGTATCCGAGATGGCTTATCGTGATCGCAGCCGAATCTGCGCGAAACGCAACAGGGAAACTTGCGTTGCCTTGGCTGTCGGCAGACAAATGGGTAGTATCCTTGCCCAAAACAACCTTGATGTTCGCGCCCGGCAGATTGGCCTTGCTTGCCGAATCCAACACATGTATCATCAAGTTGGGTAAGCTGGATGAGGACGACCCACTTACTACGACGCTGATCTGCGCAGCGACATTTGTATAGATGAAGAGGCCGATTAAGCACAGCAGCGATGGCGCCCAAAACTTTTGAATACGCCACCATCGCGTTCCGTGTGCATCACTGCTTGACAGCATCGGCGTTTTCTTTCTTTTTCAAGTAAATATGCCTACCATATTTCCCGTTATTATATGGCGGAACGTATGTGACGAGGCTTGTTGTAACGAATTCCGGATGGCTTACCGTTATTTCGATTGAATCTGTGAGAAATCGGCCATTGTAGTTTACTTCTCCATTGTAGTCCGTAGTCTCCCTGATCGTATCCTTATCCATAATCAATACCACCTGGACGTCAGGCAATAGAACGAGCCCAACTGCTTCATGAACATATACTGTAAGTCCGTACTTCGTTGAGGACGAGAGAGTAACAGATTGTTGCGCATTGGCGATTGTAGAAATTGAGAGGACGAATGCTATCGTAATAAAAAGCTTGTTCATGATCTAATAAATTATTTATTAACTAGCAAATAACCATTTTGCAGTCGTTATTAAGTAACCAAACACACTGTCAATAATACCAAAAAACTTGGACACCTTTTTCATCACTGCTTGACGGCATCGGCGTTTTCTTTCTTTTTCGGATAAAAATGTATACCCCATTTCGCACTATTCGGATTTGGCGGAACGATCATATTCTGGCTTTGTGTGATGTATTCCGGATGGCTTACCGTTATTTCGACTGAATCTGTCAGGAATCGGCCATTGTAGTTTACTTCCCCATTGTAGTCCGTAGTCTCCCTGATCGTATCCTTATCCATAATCAACACCACCTGGGCGTCGGGCAAATGAGCCTGGTCTCTTACATCATAAACATATACTGTTAAACCAGACTTTGTTGAGGACGAGAGAGTAAAAGATTGTTGCGCATTGGCGATTGTAGAAATTGAAAAGCAGAATGCAATTGTAATAAAAATTCGATTCATTATTATAAATATTTCTGTTTTACTTGAGATTAGTATACTACTGCTACAAATCTGCCACGAACTATAAATTCATCAGTAGTCGGGTCATAGTAAGCGTCATGGACGCTAACGGAATATCCAGTATTAGCAACAAAATGAGCGTCAGACGTGAAAGTACTACCAGTAGATACATACGTAGATCCCGTACCGGTTACATTTTCTAAGACTGTGTTCCCGTCAATTTTTAAATAATCGAGTATTCCATTAGGGCCTATATCCCAACTTATTTTCAAAGGGGCAATTCCAGATAACGCCGAAGTGAATGATGTCATGGTCGTTAAAGTAACCAAACACACTGTCAATAATACCAAAATCTTTTTCATATCCAAATTATTATTAAAAATTAAATTTATTATTTTGAGGCAAAGGTAATGCAATGTTTTTAAAAACCAATTATTTTATCAAAAAAATATTCCCGATCAGCTCGCTTTTGAATACGCCACCATCGTGTTCCGTATGCATCACTGCTTGACGGCATCGGCGTTTTCTTTCTTTTTCAAGTAAATATGCCTACTCCATTTCGCTCTATTCGGATTTGGCGGAACGATCCTATTCTGGCTTTGTGTGATGTATTCCGGATGGCTTACCGTTATTTCGACTGAATCGGTGAGGAATCGGCCATTGTAGTTTACTTCTCCATTGTAGTCCGTAGTTTCCCTGATCGTATCCTTATCCATAATCAACACCACCTGGGCGTCGGGCAAACGAGCCTGGTCTCTTACATCATAAACATATACTGTTAAACCAGACTTTGTTGAGGAGTCGACAACAAAACCCTGTTGCGCATTGGCAATCATAGAAATTAAAAAGCAGGATGCAATTGTAATAAAAATTGATTCATTATTATAAATATTTCTGTTTTACTTGAGATTAGTATTCTGCTTCTACAAATTTGCCACGAACTATAAATTCATCAATAGTCGGGTCATAGTATGCGTCATGGACGCTAACGTAATATCCGGAATTAGCAACAAAACGAGCTTCAGACGTGAAAGTACTATCAATAGATAAAGTACTAGCAATAGATCCTTTACCGTTTAGCTCGGCTAAGACTGTGTTCCCATTAATTTTTAAATACTCGAGTTTTCCATTGGGGTCTATATCCCAACATATTTTCATAAGGCGAATTCCAGATAACGCCGAAGTGAATGATGCAGTGGTCGTTAAAGCAACCAAACACACTGTCAGTAATACCAAAATCTTCTTCATATCAAAACTATTTTAAAAATTTAAATTCATTATTTTGAGGCAAAGGTAATGCAATGTTCTTAAAAACCAATTAATTTAACATTCGTTCGCAAAAGATATGTATTTTTTTTTGATAATGTTGTTTTTTTTTGTATTTTTTTTTGTATTTTTTTTGTATTTTGCTGTAAATGTGATAAATGAACCGTGAAGCAACTAACCACTAACCACTAACCACTAACCCCTACCTCTGCTCCGAAAAGCGATAGCTGAACGCGATGGTAAAATATTGCGAGTAGATCTGTTTCCAGGTGTTGAGGATGTACTGATCGTTGGCGTCGGTGGTGAAGCCGGTAGCATTGTTGAAGATGTCGTAAGCATTGAGCGAAAGGCTGCCTTTGCGGTCTTTGAACAGCCGGATGCCGAGAGAGGCATTCACCACATGGTCGCTGATATAGACATCCGAAGCCGACGAAGCATTGTAGGCCAGCGTATAAGATGAGGTAGCGAACAGTCGTTGGGTAAAATCCCAGCGAAGGTTGAGCAACATTGTTTCGGCAATACGTGTGTCGCGTCGGTCAAGGTAGTTTTTGAACCACTGCCCATTGAAAGTATTGGACCATTCCGCCCGGAAAGTCGAAGAGAAATTGGTGGTTAGATTGGCAGTCGAAATAAGTGATTGCGTGCGGTTACGCACCAGTTGCGAATTGATTCCCGTCTGTCCGTCCGACCAGGTGTAGCCGAGATCCATTTTCAATATCGACTGGATAAAATTCAGCCGCTTATCGAAGTTGACGGCAGGATTGATCGACCAGGTATTTCCCCCATTTATCGGCGCCATCAGGGTAGCTCCCGCCACAGTCAGGTAATTGTTGTACTGAGGCAATGTCTCCGCTTCGGTAAAGAACGTACGGTTGGTAGTTATGTCGTCGTGTTTCAATGAAGCGCTCAAAGAGAATCTCAGGGAGGCCTCATTTTTGATTTTCAGAATCTTATAAAGTGTAAACTGATATTGCCGAGCAGGACGCAAATCAGGATTTCCGCTACTGAGCATCAGTGGATTGATATCATCCAGACGAGAAGAGAACTGATTTGGTTTCGGGATGGATGTTTTCATATTCAAATTCAATTGTACAAATTTAAGAAAACTGCTCGAAAATCTGACCGAAGGTGAATGAAAATACTTGTCGTAAGCATTTAACGCAGGCAATACTTCGTCACGATTTAAGAATACGCCGGTATAGTTCAAATCCAATTGAGAACTTCCCAATCGCGATAACACAATTCCTCCTGTCAAATCCATTTGACGGGTATCGCTGTCTTCAGAGCGACCGATGTCATTGATGCCGGAATTTACATCAGTTGCCAGACGATATTCCGACAATTTTTGATATGCTATTTCCGAAAGCACCGAAAGCGCATATTTTTTCTTCCTGAATACATTATAATTCGCACTTCCTTTGATATTCCAATTTGAGGATTCGTTGTCGAAATTCGTTTTAGTTTCGCGGACAATGCCATTCGATGTCATTGTGTTTTCTTGTGTCAAAGAATTTTCCGAAGTATTTGCATAAACAGTAAAATTGATCTTTAAGTTTTTGTTATTTATGGAAGTATTATAGCTTGCCGAAGCATTAAATGCTTGTTTTCGGCCATAAGCGAACGATCGATTATCAATACTTGTCAACAATTGGTCATCCTGTTTGATTTCCGAATAGCCCGATCCACCACCATCCGAGTCTGTCAAACTGTACGAACCGCTAAGTTGTAATCTCGCTTTGGAATAACGACCTGAGGCTCGATGTTGGTCTAATCTGTTGAAACTCAATCCAAGTTGCTCTGTCTGTTGCGATTGATATTGTTCGGTCGGGAAATAATAACTGCTTTGCCGGTCGGAAGCAGTTGTGTTGGAATGTTTGTATTCGTAATCCACATTGTAGTTTTCGTTATTTTGCGGAATGCCCGAAAGTTTAGCTCCAAGCGACAGATCGCGAATATGTCCGTGTTGTGGCAAGGCTTCGGGATTAAAATTATCTACCTGTCCGAGCAACTGCAATTGGCGCTTTTCCTGAAACAAACCAGCATCGCCTGCTGCGAGATAACTGTCCCATTCATCATCCGCAACTGTACCGCCTGCTTCCGCACGCACATTGCCGGTAGCGACCTCCTCAAAAGCGGAGAATGTCAGGATGTTGATTACTTTCCGTTTTCGAGCGGCTTCTTTACCTACCAACAGCGAATCTCGCTCGTCCGCCTCGTCGTAGGCCATGATTTGCGACACATCGTCAGCGGCAATCTTGGTGACAGCCAATTTGGGATCAAGACCGAATACCAGCCGACTGTTCACATAACTGCGTTCCACCGGTTTGCCGTCGATGCTGACCGCGCCGTCTTTTCCTACTTCCACGCCCGGCATTTGCCGGAGGATATCCAGCACAGCGTCGCCCTGAAGTGTTTTTACCGCCTGTGGAAAATAGATGATGGTATCGCCTTTAACGCGGTACATGGCCATCCGTGCGCGTACCACTACTTCATCCAATTGCTGTATGTCGGGCGCCAACTTAAACTTGCCTAGAAATGATTCTGCATCTGTGACGATCAACGGAAATGAGAGCACCTTATAGCCCATGCAGGCAATCTCGAAATGGATGCCGCCCGTATAATGCAATTGTCCCTTAAACTCTCCTTTCTGATTGGTGATGACATTCTTGATTTGAGTGGTATTGGGATAGACAAACGAAACCACCGCATGCTCTATCGGTTTGCCGGAAATAGAATCAACTACCATACCGGAAAAATCCAACTGGTCGACGGTACCGCCAAATTTATCTTTTAATTGAGCAAATCCGACAACCGGCAACAAGAGCAGTACCGAAAAGAGGAGGCGGTAGAGTGTTGACATCACTTTATCTGACATCAATGATTAGCGTCGCAGTCAGATCATTGACTCCCATACTGCATATACCTAAGTAATCTTCTGCTGGAGCAAAAGTAATAACGGTAATGGTGTATACAGAAATAGGATCTAAATCAAAAAAATAAATATAACTTTGACCAAAAATTAATTCCGTCAAAGTCGAACTGCCCGGACCGGTAGATGATTCATCGATCGAGGCAAAAACATATCCGATAGGCGGAGTAATTGTAAAGGAAACTGTTGTAGGGCTCGGTCGTTGATAACTAATCGAACTGGGATTTGAGCCTCCTTTTGTAATACTTACAGAGCCAACCTGTGCTATTACAGACATGCTCATAAACAAAGCGCACAAAACTACGATACTTTTAATAAATCTAGACATGATAAAAAAATTTGTAAAATTAAAATTAACTCAAAGGAAAACACGCATTGCCTCCTTTTGACACGTCAAAGATATGTATTTTTTTTATGTTGTTGTTTTTTTTGTTGTTTTTTGAATCTTGCTGTAAATGTGATAAATGAATCCTGGATCCACAGTTTTATTATTTATATAATAATATGGTAATCAAATATTTAGAATGCATGTAATTGGCAATAATATCAATTTTAGCACCAATTTAGTATCTGTATTCTTGTTGATTGTCCGCTATCGCATAACGAATAGATTATGGCTTAATTATTACCCACTTTCCGCCTTTGCCTGCACCGTCTCTGCGAATAATTCCGTTGTTTTTCAGATTATCAATATGTTTTTGAATTGCTGAACGATTTATTCCAATTTCCGTTGATAATTGCGTAATGGATATGGTATTGTTTTTACTGATTAAATCCAAAATTTTATCAACAGTTTTTATTATCATACCGCTTTTATCGTCTATCGTACCACTTTTCGTACCACTTTTTTCTTCAATCGTACCACTTTTTTCTCTGATTGCTTTTGTTGTGTCTATAAAGAAAGTGAATTTTGTTTTGCCTATTGAAGTTTCAAAAGTAACATCGTTACCTGTTTGCTTTTCCCATTCAAGCATTTTATCAAAACCGTAACCGCCACTTTCACAAAGTTTTGCAATACGGAAAAAATTTTGCCAAAACAGGATTTCTCGGCAGCGATTCGTCAATCTTCATCAGTTCTTCGACGGGAAGCGGCAAACTGCCCGGATTTTCAAATTCGATACGGTTAGTAAAAACGCGAATACGAGGTTTCATTAAACTGAAATAGTCGCTGTGAATAAGCAAATTTACAAGTGCCTCGCGTAAAGCGTCAATTCCTTTGGTGTCTTCGTGCCCGATACCCATTTCGCCGATTGTCAGCGGATTGTTTGCATAAATTTTTAAGCGTTGAAACAGCACAAAATAGTACTCCCAAAGATTTTCCTGCTCATCGATTCGGTATGTGTAACGAACAGCCGCATCGGAATAATTTGTAGCCGGAATTTCGAAATAATCAATACGGAAATCGGAAAAAGTGTCGGTAATCTCTTCATTTTTGCCCAAAAACAGCAAGCCGCCATAAGTAAGCTTGCCGTCTTTTACAATTTTCAAGCGGCGGTTAAATTCATCATCATCCATTTGATTATAACGCAAATCAGGATTACGCCATTTCAGATATTCCCGAAAACGATTGTATGAACTTTTATTCAGTGATTCGACAGAAGTTCCCTCAACGGTTTTTTCTGACATTGTTCCAAAGGTTTGATCACGAAACAGCGCGTTAATTTCAAATTCCGTCGCTCTCTGGTCGCCGCTGCCCGTGCGAATGAATGTGTTTGCCAAACTATTGTAATATACAGGCTTAACATCTGACGAAGAAATAAAACAAGCCAACACTTTTTTTCCCTCAATGTCAAATTTCTGAAAAGCCGGGGTAATAACCACATTGAATTTGCTTTTAGAACGCAACGTGTTGCCCAAGTCCTGCTCCAACTTTTCCATATCAGTAACGCCGCTAACATCAATTTTTTTTCCGTTTTGCGACACACCCAAAACAAGCCATCCACCCGAAGTGTTGGCAAAAGCACTCACGGTATCCCAACAACTTTGAGGTAATTTGTTCTCGGCTCGTTTGACTTCAAAATTATCCCACTCAATGTCTTGCAAATGTTCCAACAATTGCTGTTTAGTCAATGACTTGCTATTTTCTATATTTTGAGATTCCGGCATAATATGCTTCAGTTTTTAATTTCCTAAATATGTTCTTTTGCGTGCAAAGGTACAATAAATCATTGAAACCCGGAGATTTTGAGCATTTTAATGATTTCATGAGTAACCGGGACGAGATGCCTGAACGGAGGGAACAGGGAGGCAGAAAAACGATTTTAAAGCTATGGATACGAAAAAAGAAACGTAATGGAAAAAGCAAGACAGACACTCACAAAGCTTAAATAAACAGAATGTTTTCGTATACTTA
This sequence comes from Dysgonamonadaceae bacterium, assembly GCA_031272075.1. Lineage (GTDB taxonomy): Bacteria > Bacteroidota > Bacteroidia > Bacteroidales > Azobacteroidaceae > BNXB01. The sequence continues at coordinate 417 of JAISUK010000033.1, read as the reverse complement.
ACTGTTTGCTGTAAGGAGCAGACGTAAAACAAAAACAATATGGCAGATGATATTATTGACTCAATGTTCAAAACAATGTTAGAACTGATAGGGTGGATATTCAAAAAGTTATTCCAGTTAGCATAGTGGATTAACTAACCCCTAACCACTAGCCCCTAGCCCCTACCTCTGCTCCGAAAAGCGATAGCTGAACGCCACGGTAAAATATTGCGAATAAAGCTGCGTCCAGGAGTTGAGGATGTATTGATCGTTGATGCTGGTGGTGAAGTTGGTGGATCGGTTCAGGATGTCGTAAGCATTGAGCGACAGGGTGCCTTTGCGGTCTTTGAACAGCCGGATGCCGAAGGAGGCATTCACCACGTGGTCGGTGATTGTCACATCGGATGCCGAACTCGAATTGTGCGCCATGGCGTAGGA
>JAISUK010000057.1 GCA_031272075.1 Dysgonamonadaceae bacterium | reverse complement strand
GAAGCAACGACGGAAGCGGAAGTCTTCGCCGGCGTGAGCGACGGCATACTGCATGTCACCTCCACGGGCAGCGAGATCAGCGAAATCACGGTGACAGGTATCCACGGCCTGCGTGTCATTCACAGCCGCGAAATCGGCAGCCCGACCTACACCACACCGCTGCATGTAGCGCCCGGCGTCTACCTGGTGACGGTGAAACTTGCGAACGGGAGGACGAAGGTGAAGAAAGTGGTTAGTGACTAGTAGTTAGTAGTTTGTAGTTAGTTCTTAGTAAATAATTAACAATTATTGATTAACAATTAACAATTAATGATCATTTCTAAATTATTAATTATTAACTTTGCAGCGTAATTACAATATCTATGGATTAGAAAATAGAAGCAAAAATGAAAAGAAGTGTATTATTATATGTAATTTCCGTCGGTCTGTTACTTTTCGGTGTTGCATCGAGCGTGTCGGCCGCATTATATAAAAACGATTCGAAAGAGAAGAAAGAATTGTCGGGTAATTCCTCCATAACATCTCTCTTTCGAGAGGATGTCGATGGCGGCGGTGGGTTCGGTTTTGATTTGTTGTATCCCAACGACGATCTTCCCGAGGGCCCGCCTATCGGTGTGCCGGTAGATGAATCCGCCTGTGTCTTCGCTTTCCTGGCGATGGGATCGTTGATCTACATGGCTTTCGTTGCAAGAAGAAATCGCCATCGCGGTTCAGCACGTGTGAACGTGTCGTGAGCTCGATAATAATAATAATTGATAATTAAAATTTTAAAAATTAAAAAACTTTTAAAAATTTTAGGATTAAAATGAGTGAAGGGAGAGTTCGTGAGAATCTTCCCTTTTCTTTTTTACAGTTTCCGGATCTTGATATTCCTGAAATATACGACATCACCGTGATCCTGCAATAGGATAGGGGCTTTGATGGGCGTAGCGAAGCCCTGTTCGTCTTTGAATTTGCTTTCCGCTACCAGTTCGTTGAACTGAGCGCTGCCGCGATCGTAATCCAGCACATTGATTCCGTTTAACCAATGCGTTACATGATTTCCTTTCGCCACAATCCGGGCATTGTTCCATTCGCCGATCGGCATGTCTCTTTTGGAGGGACAAGGCCTGATCAGGTCGTACAACGCGCCTTGAATCCGATTGTAGTTTTTCCCCAGTTTGGCGTCGGGATGATTGACGTCGTCCAGGATCTGAAATTCGCAACCCAACGAGGTGCCCGGCAAAATATAATATTTGATGCCGCTGTTGGCGCCCTGCGTGATTTTGAAATCGACGGAGAGTTCAAAATCGGAATACTGCGTAGTGGTGATGATGTCGCCACCTTTGCCGGATGCGGGGTCGACGGACAAAACGCCGTTGTCGATCTTCCAGCCGGTTTCGGGGAACGGGCTTCCATCGGGTTTGACCCAGCCGGCGGAGGTCGTTCCGTCAAATAAAAGTATCCAACCTTGATTTTTTTCTTCCTCAGATAATTGAGGGATTTGTGCGTTGAGGAATGTTGTACACAACGCTGCTAAAATACTGCATGTTAATAATTTTGTTTTCATACGTCAATAATTTGTTTTTAATAGTTCGTATGGATCTCGCATGTCATTATTGTTATCAACTTGGATGTTCGATAATCATGCTCGTTTCATATCTCGTAAATTATAAGTACTTTCCTTAATCATAGATACTATCTATCGGACATAGATAATATCTATAAATTTCCAATATTGTTTTTCGGTCGTAGCACGATGATTCCGCCTGCTCCATTTTGCAGGCAATAGTCGGACAGCGAGTCGGGGTTGATGATCACTTTTTTTGCTTTCAGCGATGCATGAATGAACGTCAATTGATTCTTCAGCCGGTAAGCGATTCCTACATGCGAGATGTCCAGTCCGGGAATCGAGGTGGTAAAACAGACGATATCGCCGCTTTTGATCAAAGCCTGTTTTTCCACAATCTCCGGTGTCGGGATGTAGTAATAGCTGTTGCGTGCATTGATGGCAGTCTCCACCTCGCGGATGATATTGACCTGTTCCGGATTGTTGCGCAGCGCGGGATATTTCTCCGGATGGGTGGACATATAATCGACATTAACGGGAAAATGCTTGCCGCCCAATGCCTTGGTGACGTCGTCGATTACATTTTTCCGGATATTGTCGTTCAGCCAGTCGCTCGTGTAATGAAGCCGTGAGGCATAACCGGCGATGATGCCGTGCCGATAGCGGATAAATCGCAATTCTCGGCGGAAAAGCTCAAAGTCGGGATCTTGCATGCCTGCAACCCGGCTGAGTGCCAGGCAATTTTCCATAAATGTGCTGCAATCCAATTCGCGCAGGTTGATCACGAGCTGCTCTTCCGTATTGGCATTGATCTCCAGCGTCGCTCCCACATAAGGGGTATCCAATAGATAAAGCGCAGCCCTGATCATGCGTTCGGAAGTAGACAGCACTGGCGCATCGATTTTTTCTTTCAGGAAGAAATCGGTAACACGCTTTTCGTCTTCAATCGCTGATTCCGAAGGCAACTGCGCATTCACCTCGGCGATCAGCAGGAACGAAAACAAAATAACTCGAATAGAATATCTCATACAATTTCTAATTTCTAACTTCTAACTTCTAACTTCTAACTTCTAACTTCTAACTTCTAACTTCTAACTTCTAACTTCTAACCGCTAGCATCAACAAAGGTACAACTTTTCCGCGTTGTAAGGCTTATATTGCGTTAAAACTTTAAAATTCGCTCAATCGTACAGTGATTATGCTTAACTTCGCAGCATTTTCTGAAATAAAATTATTGACGCATGAAAACAGAAAACACGTACACAACCACCCAACTTGTAGGGTTGGTACTTTTACGTATGATTATTGGTTGGCATTTTCTGTACGAAGGAATTGTCAAAGTGTTGAATCCCAAGTGGACTTCCTACGGCTATCTGATGGATTCGAAAGGGTGGCTGCAATCTTTTTTTCAATCGTTGGCGGAAAATTTCAGTCTGTTGCAGGCTGTCGATTTCCTGAACGAATGGGCATTGCTGCTGATCGGCCTGGCGCTGATTGTGGGATGCCTGGCCAGAGTCGCTACCATCGGCGCGATGGTCTTGTTGGCTTTCTATTATTTGTCGCACCCGCCGCTTATCGGATATACCTTCCTGATGCCCTCGGAAGGCAGCTACCTCTGGATAGACAAGAATATCGTGGAGATTGCAGCATTGTTTGTGTTGTATGTTTTCCCGACTTCCGGAATTGTGGGGATCGACAGGTGGTGGAGAAGAATTAGGAATTAGGAATTAAGAATTAGGAATTAGGAATTAGGAAATTATGAATAAGCTGGATAGAGAGAAAGTGGAGGGACAACCGGAATCGTCGACACGGCGGGAGTTGTTAAAAACGATAGCGTCGGTGCCGGTGCTGGGCGCCATGGCCTATGGCGTCTACAAGCGGTCGAAATACGACCGGATGCGTCGCGATTTGAGCGATGTATTCAAATTGGACAATCTGACGCCGCCGGTGATGGAGACTCAGCCCGACGGCAAGCAGATTCGCATCGGATTGATCGGTTTTGGTATCCGGGGAAAACAACTGATGCGCGGCATCGGTTTTGCAGAGCCCCAGTACATAGAAAATCTGAAAGAAGCGCATAAACGGAATCCGAAAGATACCCGTTATGCGGATTTTATGGAACAGGAAAACTTGAATGTGGTAGTGAACGGCGTTTGCGACATCTTCGACGTGTACGGCGAAGCGGCAATCTTGACCGGATCGAACCTGCATCGCGAAGGCCTGAACGGGCATTATGCAGCGCCCCCAAAGCGTTACCGGCATTACCGGGAATTGCTGGCGGCAGACGATATCGACGCGGTGATCATTGCGGCGCCGGATCATTGGCACGGCACGATGGCCATGGATGCCGCACTGGCAGGGAAGCATGTCTACCTGGAAAAGCCGATGACCTGGACGGTGCCCGAAACCTACCGGCTGCGCGAGATCATCAAGCAGACCGGCGTGGTTTTCCAGCTGGGACATCAGGGGAGGCAGACCGACAGTTACCTGAAAGCCAAAGAAATTATCGAAAAAGACATCCTCGGACATGTCAGCCTGATCGAAGTATGTACGAATCGCAACGATCCCAATGGCGCCTGGGTTTACGACCTGATTGAGGGATCAAGTCCGGAAACGATTGATTGGAAACAGTTTGAAGGAAACGCCGACCGGATCAAGGAATACCTGGACTACATGCGGGAAAACGGATTGGAACGGTATGTGGGGCCCGACTCACGCGACCGGTTCAGCCTCGAACGCTTCTTCCGCTGGCGTTGCTGGTGGGACTACAGCACCGGCTTGAGCGGCGACCTGTTGACGCACGAATACGATGCAATCAACCAGATCATGAATCTGGGGATTCCCCATTCAGCGACTTCGTCGGGCGGCATTTATTTCTTCAAGGACGGGCGTACGGTGCCGGATGTGTTGCAGACCAGTTTTGAGTTTACCAATCACGACCTGACGATGTTGTACAGCGCCACTTTGTCCAATCAGCGCAATCGCGGGAAGGTATTTATGGGGCACGATGCTTCGATGGAATTGTCGAACACGATCACGATATTGGTAGATCCGCGTTCCACACGCTACAGGGAGAAGATCGACAGCGGCATCATTCAGCCGGATGTGCCTTTCTTCCGGTATGTGCCCGGACAGACGGATACCGACGCCATCACTTCCGCAACCGAACTGTATTTTGCCCAACGCGGACTGCTTTATTCTTATGTGAACGGGAAGAAATACGACACGACCTTTCTGCATCTCCGCGAATGGCTGGAATGTATCCGGCGTGGCGGACAGCCGAGCTGTAATATCGACAAAGGATTTGAGGAAGCGATCACCGCACATCTGGGGACGCGCGCTTACCTGGAAGGCCGGACGATGTACTGGGACGCGGACAAAGAACTCATCACACGCGGGTAGGACGCTGTCCGGCGGTTGATTGTCGTCAGCGAAGACGCAACAAGTCGCCTTCTTCGGGAATGTATTCGGATGCTTTCTTGTTGAGTTTATACAATTGAGAAAGCTGGATTCCATACTGTTGCGAGATGCTGTGCATGGATTCTCCCACCCGAACGGTGTGTTGAAAATAAGGTATGTCAGCTTTTTTCTTCTTCTTTTCCAGGTAGATGATGTCGCCTTTGCGCAATGGAAAATCTGCAGGGATGTCGTTGTATTTCGCCAGGTTTTTGGTTTTGAATCCCAGTTCGGAGGCGATGGTTTCGAGATCGTCGTTGGATTCAGCCAGCACATAGATCAAGCCAAAAGTTTTATATACATCCCGATTGCTTTGGGGCGTGGCGTACTGCGACTTGCTTTTCTTGACGCCGGAATCGTAGTGGTAGAGTTCGTAATCTTCAATCAGTTTGATCAGTTTGTTGGCGTAGGCTTTGTCGGTAGCATACCCGCATTGCTGTAGTCCTTTCGCCCAGGCGCGGTAGTCGGAAATGTCAAGTGAAAACAACGCTGCATAGCGATTCTTCTCCGCCAGGAACCGCGAATGATCGTCGAAAGAATCTTCCGGAGAGCTGTATTTACGGAAGCACTCGTTCGCCAGGTTGTCATCTCGGTAGATTTTCTGACCTGTCCATTCGGAAGCGCATTTGATTCCGAAGTGGTTGTTGGAGTCTTTGACGAATTGGCTCATGCCGGCGCCCGATTCGAGGAGTCCTTGCGCCAACGTGATGCTTGCCGGTATTTTGTATTTCTTCATGTGGCTGACGGCCAGATCGTTGTATTGTTCGATGTATTTGACGTATGCTGGCGCTTTGTTTTGCCCGAACGAAGAGATTGCAATCGTCGGTAGCAGCATGATTGTAAAAAACAGAATCCGATATCGCTTCATGTCAAAGAGTTTTTAATTATATTTGTGAAATAAATAATAATATAAATAATAAACCGAGTATGGAATATTTAAATTTGAGTGCAAAGGTAATCATTTGTACGTATATAGAGTTAACTGACACAGAAAAAATGCTGGTTGATGCAGCAAAAGAAGCCGCGCTCAGGGCTTATGCCCCGTATTCGGCGTTTCATGTCGGCGCTGCTGTGTTGTTGGACAACGGTGAAGTCGTTACAGGCAATAATCAGGAGAATGCGGCTTTCCCGTCGGGAATGTGTGCCGAGCGCACTACTTTGTTTTACGCCAATTCGCGCTATCCCGACCAGACGCCGGTGTTGTTGGCGGTCGCCGCTTGCACCGGAGGCGCCTTTGTCGACGAACCCGTCACGCCTTGCGGAGGTTGTCGGCAAGTATTGCTGGAAGTGGAGAATCGCTACCAACGTCCGCTTCGGATGGTGCTTTTCGGCGAGCGGAAAGTATGCATCGTCGAAAGTGTCAAGTCGCTGTTACCGTTATCGTTTGATGGTTCTCTGATGTAAGAAGCGATTCCTGTATCCGGTGTTCGATGTGCCTCAATACCATCGCCTTCTGCTTCGGATGAAACCAGGTAATTTCGGGATCTTTCTTAAACCAGGTCATCTGTTTTCGGGAATAGATGCGTGTGTTTTGTTTGATTTTCTCGATAGCGGCAGGCAAATCACATTCGCCGTCGAAATAGGAGAACAATTCTTTATATCCCAGCGTATTGAGGGAATTGAGTTCGCGCATCGGGTAGACGCTACGCGCTTCTTCGAGGAATCCGTTTGCCATCATCTTGTCCACGCGCTCGTTGATGCGGGCGTATAATTCATCCCGTTCGCGTTGCAATCCGATCTTGATGATATTGAAAGGGTGTTCCTTTTTGATATTCGTGCGCAAGGAGGAATACGGTTGTCCGGTCATCAGGCAGATTTCCAGTGCGTGGATCACACGTTTGGGGTTTTTGAGGTCGACGATGCGGTAGAAATCCGGGTCGAGGAGTTTCAGTTGGTCGCGAATCGGGTCGAGGCCTTCCTCTTCGAACTGTTTCTGCAAGTTGTTACGCAGTTCGATATCCACATCCGGCAGTTCGTCGATGCCTTTGCACACTGCGTCGAGATACATCATGGATCCGCCGACAATCAAGACGGTATCGTTGTCCTCAAAGAGGGTTGCCAGCAAATTGTTCACTTCCTTTTCGAAAGCGCTGGCGCTGTAGTAGTCGGTCAGTTCCAGATTTCCGACAAAATAATGTTTGATTTCCTTCAGCTGTCGTGCGGTTGGCGCCGCTGTGCCGATTGTCAATCCTTTGTAGATCTGTCTGGAGTCGGCAGAAAGGATCGGCGATCCTAATTTCCGTGCTATTTCCAGACTCAATTCGGTTTTACCGACCCCTGTCGGACCGAGTAATACAATCAGGTTTTTAGAAAATGTCGTCATCGTAGGGATTTCCAGCGATATTGTTTAATCCTTCAAATCCGTCCGCATCCAGTTCGTCGATGTCATAATCGTCGTGTTCGTAGAAAAACTCATCCAAGTGAGAACCGGAAGAGGCGGAAGCAGGCGCTTCGAGGTCGTCGAAGGCCATGATTTGTTCGGGAGGGTTGCCGATAGATTTGCTGCATACCGGTTTTTCCTGGTTTTGTCCGGAAATGATTTCCCGCAGTTCCATATAGAAAGCACGCTCGGTGAAATAGTCGAAGACGTACATCAGTTTCTGTCCTTCGTCTTCGAGGCCTTCTCTGAGCAGGGTATTTTCCATAATATAATTGTCGACGTCCGAACTGGTATCCATTTCAATGAGCGTGATTTCGGTCAGTTTTGTCCAGTCGTCGGCGCAAATAAAAAAGGAAGCCATCTGGTCTTTGGTATAGCCCACGGAATCCAAAATGGCGTTGTGCAACTCAAAGAAAGTCGCTTCGGAATCAATTTTGATTTCCCTTTTGAAGTCGTCTACTTCGTCGGATAATAATAAAAATCTGTAAACCATAGTCATCAAAAAATGATAGTTGCTATTCCAAATATCCTCGAATAATTCCCCGTTTAGAATTGATCACAAACGAAAGGATGTTCTCTTTCTCAAGCGAATCGGGAATGGTCGCTTCGATCTGTTTCACAGCGTCGCTATTGTTCAGTCCGGATTGATACAATACGCGGTATATTTCCTGGATGTTTCCGATTTGCTCGGTGGTGAATCCCCGCCTTCTCAAGCCGACGACATTGACACCTGAATAGGTGAGGGGTTCTCTGCCGGCGGTAATGTAAGGGGGAATGTCTTTTCCGATACGGGATCCTCCCTGAATCATGACGTGCATGCCGATTCTGGAAAACTGGTGAACCAGTGTTCCGGCGCTGATGATGGCATAATCGTCTGCTTCCACTTCGCCTGCCAGCTGGGTGGTATTGCCGACGATCACATAATCTTTCAGCACGCAATCGTGGGCGATATGGGAATAGGCCATGATCAGGCAATGGTTGCCGACGACGGTTTTCCCTTTCGAGATCGTTCCCCGATTGACGGTGGCACATTCGCGGATGGTGGTGTAGTTTCCTATTTCACAGGTGGATTCTTCACCCGCAAATTTCAGGTCTTGTGGATTACCGGAGACGATGGCTCCCGGAAAGATTTTACAGTTTTCGCCTATACGCGCTCCGGACAGGATGACGGCATGGGAATAGACTTCCGTATTGTCGCCGATGACTACATTTTTGTCGATTGTCACGAAAGGCCAGATGGTTACGTTCTTGCCGATGATCGCTTCCGGATGAATACAAGTGAGTGATTTATTGATCATAAGATAGCTATTTATTTTTAATTATCTGAGCCATAAATTCCGCTTCGCAGACGATCTTTTCGCCCACGAAAACATATCCTTTCATGTTGGCGATATTTCTGCGGATTTCGCCCACCATTTCCAATTTGAACAGCAGGGTATCGCCTGGAACCACCTTTTTCCGGAACTTGACGTTGTCGATTTTCATGAAATAAGTAGAATAGCGATGCGGTTCCTCGATCTGGTTCAGTACCAGGATTCCGCCGGTTTGCGCCATCGCTTCCACCAGCAATACGCCCGGCATGACCGGTTCGCTTGGGAAATGTCCCTGGAAATAAGGTTCGTTGATAGATACATTTTTGATTCCCACAATGTGGTTGCAGCCGATTTCGATGATTTTTTCCACCATCAGGAACGGGTAGCGGTGGGGCAACATCTGTTTGATGCGGTTGATGTCGATGAGTGGAGGGATGTTGGGGTTGTAGACCGGCGCCTGTACGTCGTTGAGTTTGATTTCTTTGCGGATGATGCGGGCAAATTCGTTGTTGACGCGGTGTCCCGGACAGGTGGCGATGATCCGCCCCTTGATGGGTCTGCCAATCAGCGCGATGTCGCCGAGGATGTCCAGCAGTTTGTGGCGAGCCGGTTCGTTCGGGTATACCAGCGGTTTATTCATGATATAACCCAATTGTGTCGCATCTTTCTTCGGCATATCCATGATTTCTGCCAGTTTGTCGAAGCGTTCCTGGCTGATCTGGCGTTCGTAAATGACGATGGCATTGTCGAGATCGCCGCCTTTGATCAGGTTGTTTTGCAGCAACGATTCGATCTCTCTGACGAAAACGAAAGTACGGCTGGAGGCGATTTCGGTAGGGAAGTCTTTCAAGTCTTCCAGGACGGCATATTGGTTATCCAGGAAAACCGAATCGAAAGCGATGAAAGTATTGACGCAGAACTTGTCATCCGGCAACGCGATGATGGTTGAACCGGTAATTTCATCTTTGTATTCGATTTTATTTTTCACGATGTAATATTCGCGGATGACCGCTTGTTCCTGCAAGCCTACCCGTTCGATTTCTTTGGAGAAGATGGCTGAACTCCCGTCGAGAATGGGAAATTCGGGGGCGTCCACTTCAATGAGGCAGTTGTCCACCCCGTAAGCATAGAGGGCTGCCAGTGCATGTTCTACCGTACGCACTTGCACGCCGTTTTTCGACAGTACCGTACCCCGTTGGGTTTCGGAAACATTTTCTGCGACCGCATCGATGACTGGTTCGCCTTCAATGTCGATTCGTTTGATTTTATATCCGTGATTTTCGGGGGCGGGGTTAAACTTGATTTTGATACCCAGTCCGGTATGCAATCCCTTCCCTTCCAATGAAAAGCTGTCTTTCAGCGTGTGTTGTTTGTCCATATTATTGTTTATTAAATTTTATTCTTCAATGCTTCGACTTCTTTTTGGAGTTGGCTGATCGTTTTTGACATGTCGGGGAGTTTCCTGAACAGCAGGCTGGAACGGAAGAAATCTTTCACTTCGATCGGAGGGCTGCCGATGACAGCTTTCCCCTCTTTGATGTTGCCAAGCACTCCCGATTGTGCGCCGATATTGACGCGGTCGCCCACTTTGATGTGGCCGCCCAGTCCCACTTGTCCACCTATCCGGCAGTTGCTGCCGACTTTTGTGGAACCGGAGATTCCGGTTTGTGCGGCGATGCCGGTATTGGCGCCGATTTCCACATTGTGCGCGATTTGTATGAGGTTGTCCAGTTTGACGCCCGAACGGATGACGGTGGCATCGAACACCGCGCGGTCGACGGTGGTGTTGGCGCCGATTTCCACATCATCTTCGATGACAACATTTCCCAATTGAGGGATTTTCATCAGTATGTCTCCTTCCGGTGCAAAACCGAAGCCATCGGATCCGATGACGACGCCGGCATGGATGATGCAGCGTTTTCCGATGCTGCAACCGTTGTATATTTTCACACCGGGATACAAGACTGTATCGTCGCCAATGGTGACATTGTCGCCGACATATACCTGCGGGTATATCATCACCCGATTGCCCAGTTTGGCATTTTCGCCAATGTAGGCGAAGGCGCCGATATAGCAGTCTTCCGACGGAACGGAATCCGGCGAGCAGATGATTGCCATCGGATGGATGCCCGACTTGCGGGGGACGGATTGCTCTACCATGTTCATCAACACTGAAAGTGCTGAATAGGCATTCTGCACACGAATGAGCGTCAATGTTTCAGGAAGTTTTCGCTCGGGGTCGGGGATAAAATCGACATTCACCAAAGCGATACTGGCTTGCGTGGTGTAAATGTAGTTTACATATTTCGGGTTGGCAAGAAACGTTAATGTGCCGGGCTTACCATCTTCAATCTTTGAAAAGCTATTCACAGTAACGTCGGGGTTACCGTCGACTTCACCATTGAGGACACCGGCTATCTGCTTGGCGTTAAACTCCATTCTTTATAATAATGTTATGCTTTATAGGCATGATACGATTTCTATTGTTTCGCGTTTTGCCGTTGTACATCGACGAATCCTGCGGCAAGCAGAACCGCAAAACGCAACACATTTGCTGCAAAGGTCGTAAATTATTTTGAATATCGCAAAAAGCAAAAGTAATACTTCTTTATTTTTTTTGACAGGAGCTGGATATTCAGCATGTCGGAGGCCTCTGCAATGTCTACGGTGGAGCCGTCGTTATATAAAATGGCGATGCTGTCGTCGGCCTCGCTGTACATGTTCGTCGACACTTCGTCGGAAGAGACGAAATAGGCGGCATCTTCACCGCTGATGCCGAATAATTCCGCGTAGTAGAGGATTTTGTCGTTGATGTATTGCTCCGCAAAAGGTTCCTGTTTGATCTCTATTTTGAACAGATTGCGGTGAACAATTCCCTTGCTGAGGGTTGACAACACAATGTCGGGGTGCGTGGTCCACACTTTGAGCGCGCACCAGATGTCGTTGTCGTCGAGGTTGGCAAAATTTTCCAGCGCTTGGGGGTCATTTTGGAAGACTTGCCTGTCGACGGGGGTGTACAGGAAGTAACGCAATGCCGGCGACGCGAACAATTCCACTTGTTTCCCTGCCAGGTGTTTCGCTCTTTTGAGCGTATTGATCAGCATTTTTTCGGCAGCGATTGCCGTTTTATGCAAATAAACCTGCCAATACATCAGTCGGCGCGACATGAGGAAATTCTCGATCGAATAGATGCCCTTGGCTTCAACTACGAGTCGGTCGTTCTTGATATTCAGCATTTTGATGATTCTGGCGGAACCGATATTTCCTTCGATCACGCCGGTAAAGAAACTGTCGCGCCGCAGATAGTCCAGGCGGTCCATGTCGAGTTGCCCACTCACAAGTTGATGCAAGAACTTTTTCGGATGCCGGTCTTGGAAGATGGCTATCGCGGTGTCTAACCGGTTTCCCAGTTCGCGGTTGATGCGATTCATCATCATCAGCGAGATTTCTTCGTGATGGATATCGTTAACCAAGGTGTTTTCGAGGACGTGCGAGAAGGGGCCGTGCCCAATGTCGTGCATGAGGATACAGGCGATCACGCTTTCCGACTCTTCCTGGGTGATGAGATGGCCTTTGAGGCGGAGTTGGTTGACGGCTTCGTTCATCAGATACATGGCGCCGATGGAGTGATGCAGGCGCGTATGTTGGGCGCCCGGATAGACAAAGGAAGCCAGTCCCAGCTGCCGGATTCGGTTCAATCGTTGCAGATAGGGATGCTTGATGATCTCATAGATAAATTCGTTCGGGATGTTGATGAATCCGAATACGGGATCGTTGATGATTTTTCGTTTCTTCTCCATTGACGTCAGCAATAATCGGCCATCGCTTGTTGTATCTTGCATGCTTCTTCGCGTGCGACTTCGGCGAACTTGATGGAAGAATCGGCGTAGATGATTTGTCGCGAAGAATTGACCAGCAGGCCACCGAAACGATTCATGCCGTAGGTCGCCACCTGGTTCAGGTCGCCGCCTTGCGCTCCGATTCCCGGCACCAGCAGGAAATGGTCGGGTACAATCTGCCGGACTGTTTGCAGCAACTGGCTTTGGGTAGCGCCGACGACGTACATGAGTTGTTCGTCGGTAGCCCATTCTTTGGATTTCCGCAAGACTTTTTCAAACAGGCGTTCCCCGTTTTTGTCTTCGGTCAACTGAAAATCCAGCGCACCTTGATTGGAGGTCAATGCCAGCAGGATGACCCATTTGCCGGGGTAGGAGAGGAACGGCTTCACGCTGTCTTCTCCCATGTAGGGAGATACGGTTACGGCGTCGAAATCGAGGTATTCAAACAGCGCTCGTGCATACATCCCGGAGGTATTCCCGATGTCGCCGCGTTTGGCATCGCCGATGATAAACTGATCCGGATAGTTATTGCGCAGATAGGTCACTGTTTTTTTCAATGAAAGCCATCCGTCGGCACCCAGGTCTTCGTAAAATGCCAGGTTGGGTTTATAAGCGATGCAGTAATCGGCAGTAGCGTCGATGATGGCGCGGTTGAAAGCAAACACCGGATCATCGGAAGCCACTGTCGTTAGGTGTGGAGGGATCTTTTTCAGGTCACTGTCCAGTCCTATGCAGAGAAATGATCGTTTGCGTTTGCTGTTTTCGTATAATTGCTGTTTGGTCATATCAGTTTGTGTTGAGTTATAATTCACTTTCTTTCAGTCGTTCTGCATTTTCGGCAATGATCAGTTGGTCGATCAGTTGTTGGATCTCGCCGTTCATGAAAGCCGCCAGATTGTATTCGGTAAAATTGATGCGGTGATCTGTGATGCGCCCTTGTGGGAAATTGTAGGTGCGTATCTTGGCGGAACGGTCGCCGGTTGAAACCATTGTCTTTCGTTTTGAAGCAATCTCGTCCAAATATTGTTGATATTCCATATTATAAATGCGTGAGCGCAATTCAATCATCGCTTTGGCTTTGTTCTTCAGTTGCGATTTTTCGTCCTGGCATTGTACGGTGATTCCCGTTGGGAGATGCACCAGGCGGATTGCCGAATAGGTGGTATTGACCGATTGCCCGCCATGACCGGAGGAGCAGAAAATATCGACCCGAATGTCGGATTCCTTGATTTCGACGTCAAATTCTTCGGCTTCGGGAAGCACTGCGACGGTGGCAGCGGAAGTATGTACACGTCCCTGGGTTTCGGTAACCGGCACGCGCTGCACACGGTGCACTCCCGATTCGTATTTCAGTGTGCCGTAGACATTTGTTCCGGTGACGGTAAAGATGATTTCTTTGTATCCGCCGAGCGATCCTTCGCTGCTGCTTGTCACTTCTACTTTCCACTCTTTTGATTCGCAGTATTTCAGGTACATCCTGAACAAATCGCCGGCAAACAATGCGGCTTCATCACCGCCGGTGCCGCTGCGGATTTCTACAATCGCGTTTTTGCCGTCTTGCGGGTCGGCAGGCACCAGCAACAGTTTGATCTTCTCTTCCAGAGCAGGCAGCGATTCGTTGTTTGAATCCAATTCCGCTCTGGCAAGTTCACGCAATTCCGTATCCGACTCATTTTCGAGAATCGTTTTTGCTTCTTCAATTCCGGTGAGCACTTGCCGGTATTCGTTGCGGGCTTCGACAATCTTTTCGAGGTCGCGGTATTCTTTATTCAGCCTAACATACCGCTTCATGTCGGCAATGACGGCAGGGTCGGTAATCAACGTGCCGATTTCTTTGAAACGGATAGCCAGCGCTTCGAGTTTTTCTAATAATGATTGTTCCTCCATGAATGGCGTCGGGATAAAAATGGTTCTGCAAAGGTAGGCATTTTTTCTTTCATTCTTGCCTTGCCTGCTTACGATTTTAGTTCACTGTAGTCGGGAATGTCCTGTAAGAAACGATAATTCCATTTTGCAAAATCGATTTTGCAACAACAATGGGAGATTCCGTTGCTGACAATCAGCCAAGGCACATGTAACCGCATGTTGTAGCGGGAGATCTGATCGAACGTTTTTTGCGAGATGGCGATTCGGGGCGATTTGTATTCAATGATCATGATTGGATTTAAGAAGCGGTCGTACAGGATGGTGTCGCATTTCTTTGTCAGTTTTCCGAGCGAGATGGCGACTTCGTTTGCCATGAGCGCTTCAGGATAGTGTTTGTGTTCGATCAGGAAATGGATGAAATGTTGTCGGACGAATTCTTCGGGAGTCAGCCGGACAAATTTTTTCCTCAAACGGTCGAAGATGTACTTCAGACCTGCTTGTTCTTTGATGTTGAAATCGAATGGCGGAAGGTTGATTTGCTGCATGGTTGTCGATATTGCTTAGTTTTTTCCGCTTTTTTGGAAGATGGAGAAAAAATCGCGACTGATGAGGCTGGTCGCTTTCATCTTGTAGAAGAGACGGATGACAATAATTTTCAGGTTGGCATAAAAATTATGGCCAAGATATTGCATTGTGAAGTAAATCAGCAGTTTGATCCATGATTTGTTCGGTCTGTCCTTATAGACATTGTAATGGAAAGAATCGAAACATTTTTGAATCTGCTTTTTTGAAAATCCGGGAAGGTTCAATGTGGCAATCTGCCGCTCATCCTTCGTAATCATTTTCTTGGGAATCAGGTTCATTCGGGTGCACATTTCATACAATTCCGTGCCGGGATAGGGAAAAAAGATGGAAGTTGCATGAAAAGCAGGCTGAATCGTGCGGTTCATTTGCAGGGTTTCCTGAAATTCGGTCGGCGTTTCGGTGGGTAATCCGATCATGTTGAACAAAGCGATGTCGATGCCGTAATGACAGGCCGTCTCTACGGTTTTGAGCAATGTCTCATTGGAATAGTCGCGGTTGAGGATGTCTTTCCGGATCCGGTAGTTTCCTGATTCCAGACCGATGGTCACTGAGGTGATGTTCGCTTTGTGGAAATGGCGGAAAATCACTTCCGGCTGTATGGCGGGATAAATCCGCAAGTTGGTGCCGTACCGCAGTTTGTGTCCGGTTTCTTCGCCGAATTGCGACAAGGCCTCGCAGAACGCTTCCAGCCATTTCATGTTGACGCCCAGGGTCTCAATCTCAAGATAGATCTCTTCGACATTCGGGAATTGCCGATGAAGCGAACGGATTTCTGCAAGGAGGTTCGCGGCGCTTCTTAGGCGGACATAATTGCCGGGACTGATTTTTCGCAGGCGGTGATTGCAACAATACGTACAATTGTATGGGCAACCGCGAGCGACCAGGATAGTCAGTTTGGTGTCGGGATTGAAGATCCATTGCTGCCAGATATCCCTGTCCGGGAAAGGCAATTCGTCCAGGTCGGGGATGAAAGGGCGCGGCGGATTCTTGACGATGCCCGCATCGGTTTTCACCCAGAGATTGGGAATGGCGTCGATGTTTTTCCCTGCCGTCAGGTTCGTCACCAGTTCCAGGGTGGGGTATTCGCCTTCTCCGACACAAAAAGCGTCGAAAAGATCCAGGTATTTTTCGTCGGGATTGAGTGTGATATGGACTCCTCCGGCATACAGAAATAAATCGGGAAACAACTTTTTTATTCCCGAAGCGATGCTGCAAATGAACTCGAACTCGGAATACACGGCGGTAAAGGCCACAATTCGCGGGCTGAACGAAGCAATCCGGTCTGACAGCAGCCGGAGATTCTGTTGTTTGTAACGTCTGTCCAATACAACCAAATCGCAGTCATGTCCATGTTTTTTGAGTACCGAAGCGATGAAAGAGATTCCCAGGTAAATGCCCTCTTGTCCCATCAACGGCTTTTCTTTCACAATGGATTTCTGAACGGAATATACAAATAAAATCTTCATTCTACGTACGGGTCACGACACAAAAGTATGAAAAATATGTCTATAATTTGAAATTCTTCGCTGTTTTGTTTAATTTTGTCTTTGTAAAAAAAAGAGTTGAATTATGAAGACAAAGCAGGAAATTGTTGAAAATTGGTTGCCGAGGTACACGAAAAGAGCATTGAATGATTTTTCCGAATACATCTTACTGACGAATTTCGATAAGTATGTGGAAATATTCGCGAATTATTACAACGTGCCGATCTGTGGTGTGGATGCCAATATGCCCAATGCGAGCGCCGATGGGATTACCATCATCAATTTCGGGATGGGAAGTGCTAATGCGGCGACTATCATGGATTTGTTGAGTGCTATCAATCCGAAAGCCGTGTTGTTTCTTGGCAAATGCGGTGGAATCAAGAAGCACAATTCGTTGGGAGACTACATCTTGCCGATTGCGGCGATCCGTGGGGAAGGGACTTCCAACGACTATTTCCCGCAAGAGGTGCCGTCGCTGCCCGCATTTAACCTCTTGCGTGCGGTTTCGACGACGATACGCGACAAGGGCAAAGATTACTGGACGGGAACGGTGTATACCACCAACCGCAGGGTTTGGGAGTTTGATGATGATTTCAAAGCCTATCTGCTCAAAATAAGGGTGATGGGCGTAGACATGGAAACCGCCACGCTGTTCACCGTCGGGTTCTCCAACCATATTCCTGTCGGTGCGCTGCTGCTGGTCAGCGATCAGCCGATGGTGTCGGAAGGAATCAAAACGGAAAAAAGCGACCAGCATGTGACCTCCACCTTTGTGGAAGAACATGTCATGATCGGCATCAAGTCGTTGAGGAATATCATTGATAACAAACAAACGGTTAAGCATCTACGCTTCGAGTGGTAATGGCTAAAACACAGACGTTTGAAGAACTCCGGCAACTCATTTTGCAAAAACAGTTTGCGCCGGTTTACCTGTTTCACGGCGAGGAAGATTACTTCATCGACCGGTTGACCGATTTGCTGATAAAGCAAGTGTTGGATGATGCGGCGCGCGATTTCGACCAGACAATCTTTTACGGCATCGATGCGGATGTGGGTACGATTATTACCACAGCCCGCAGGTTTCCGATGATGTCCGAACGACAATTGGTGGTGGTTCGCGAAGCACAATATCTGAAGAATATCGACAACCTGGTTTCGTATGTGTCGGTTCCATTGCGTTCTACGGTGTTGGTGCTGAATTATAAACACGGAAAATTGGACGGACGGAAAAAACTGCTGAACGAAATTGCAAAATCGGGCGTTGTCTTTGAGTCGAAAAAGTTTTATGAGAATCAACTTCCTTCATTTATCATCACTTACCTTAAACAAAAACAATTATCGATCGATGCCAAATCAACCCAGCTTCTGACCGATTATTTAGGGACGGATTTGAGTAAACTGACCGGTGAATTGGAGAAACTTTCTCTCTCCCTGCCTGAAAACGCACGCAGCATCACTCCTGAACTGATCGAACAGCATATCGGAATCAGTAAGGACTACAATGTGTTTGAGTTGCTGGATGCGATTGCTACACGGAATTTTCTGAAAATCAACCGCATTGTACGTTATTTTGAAACCAACCCGAAAGACAATCCACTGGTATTGACCCTTTCTGCATTGTTTAACTTTTTTTCCAACCTGATGATTTGCCATTATGCCAGGGATAAAAGTGAAGCGGGAATAAAAAATGAGCTTGGACTGAGATTCCCGATACAAATCAATCCATATTTGCATGCGATTCGTCGTTACAATGCCTCCAAGACCATGAATATCATCTCTTTAATCAGGATTTTCGATGCTAAAAGCAAAGGGTACGGCAATACTTCGGTTTCGGACGGGGAATTGTTGAAAGAGTTGGTATTCAAGATAACGCATTGAGAAAGATGAAATAGCGGATAAAAGGCAATGAAATGATTGACGACAAGAATTACTTTGAAGAGCTGTTTCGGACTTATTACAGTCAGTTGTTTTTCATTGCCAAGGGCATACTGTTGGATGAGGGGGTTGCTGAAGAAATTGTCCAAGATGTTTTTATCAAAATATGGGAATCAGGCGGTCTTCCAAAGATTGATGGATCGCTGAAAGCCTACCTCGCTGTGATGACGCGCAATCATTGTATCGATTACCTGAGGCGTCAAAATTCAGCCAAACATCTTCAAACGGTTTCGCTGGACAATAGGAATGTTCGTGCCGCGCTGCTTGACGTAGAGAGCGATGATTTTATCCGTGAAGAGTTGTTCGCCGATCCGGTAGTCTCGGCATTGCGACGCGCTATCAACGAATTGCCCGCTCAATGCCAACAAATCTTCCGGCTGAGCCGCTTCGAGGGCTATTCGCATGCACAGATCGCCGAGATGCTCAATATTTCTGTGAGTACAGTTAAGACACAATTGTCCAGAGCGTTGCAGAAACTGAGGAAGGAGATGACGGTTGGCGGTTAGTTCCTGGGTCTTAACCCACTTCGCATTCTCTTTCGTAACCTTGAAGAGTTCGACTGCTTCCTGTGGGAACTGCTTCAATAGAATTTCTGAACCTTGATTGTCATAAGATTTGAATGATTGCCCTGATTCTTGATGGTGAAATAATATCTTGTTAATTCAAGGTACGAAATAATTTTGAATTAGAAAACTTTCCAAGTCTTTAAGACTTGGAAAGTTTAGTGAATAACGTTTTTTCTCGAAGAAATGGAATATTTAAGTAGTATTTACTCTATATCATCTTCAATATCAGTGTTATGAGCGTAGCGGTAATTCTCTTTGTCACCAAACCATTCGAGAACTTCGCGCTTTTTCAACTTCGTGATTTTATCTTCCAACACGCGGTCGTAACTGCTCCAACGGTAGTCGTGGAAATCGACATCGAAATCGTGATGAACGGGGTTGCGGTGGATGTAAACAACGGCTTGTTGTAGGTATTGAAGGGAGGTTATTTGTTTGCGTTTGAATCCTTTACAAAACAAACTGCCCTTGCGGTCGGATTGCTTATTTATGGATTTTGAGTATGAAAGAAACAGGCGGCGAAATTGTTCGCTGATGAAGTCACTGTATAATTCGCTGTCTTTTAAAGATATTCCATTTCTTCGAGAAATGGAATATCTCTTAAATTCATCAGTATCAAGCATTTCATCCATCGCCTTTACCTTAACCAAGAAATGAAAATGGTTAGGCATCAGGCAAAA
>JAISUK010000042.1 GCA_031272075.1 Dysgonamonadaceae bacterium | reverse complement strand
TCGCACTCGATGTGCCGAAAGGATCGGTCATTTCCGTCTCTTTCCTGGGATACCTCACGCGCGAAGTGGTGTTGGGGGAAAACCGTGCGCTCCGAATCGCGTTGCAGGAAGACAATCGGTTGCTCGAAGAAGTGATCGTAGTGGGCTACGGAACCCAACGTAAAGTCTCCATCACAGGCGCTGTGGCAGCGGTATCGAACAAAGAAATCATCACTACCAAGAACGAAAACCTGATGAATGCGCTGAGTGGAAAAATGGCCGGCTTGCGCGTTGTCCAAAATACCGCCGAACCGGGCGTGTTTACAAATTCGTTCCAGATTCGTGATTTCGGTACGCCCCTGGTGGTCATCGATGGCGTCCCGCGCGATAACATGGCGCGCATCAACCCCGAAGATGTGGAAAGTATTTCGTTGTTGAAAGACGCAGCCTCGGCTTCCGTTTACGGAGTACGTGCCGCCAATGGTGTCGTCTTAATCACTACCAAACAGGGATTGAACCAAAAACTGCAATTGAAATATTCGGGAAATTACACCATGCAGATGCCGTCGGGCTTCCCGAAAACCATCAATGCGGTAGAATACATGACCTTGCTGAACGAAAAAGCCATGCACAGCGTGGATAATCCCCAGACAATTTTCTCCGAAACGGATATCGAACCTTACCGCAATGGATCGATGCCCTCTACCGACTGGTATTCCGAACTGATACGGGATGTGGTGCCGCAAACACAACACACCATCAGCGCTGCCGGTGGAAACGATAAAACGCATTACTACTTGAGTCTGGGCTATCAACATCAGGACGGATTCCTCAAAAGTGGGTCCATCAATTACAACCGCTACAATGTACGTTCCAACATCTCCAGCCGACTGACCGAACGCATTACCGTCGGTTTGAATATGTCGGCCATCATGGATGAACGTCGCCGTCCGTATGAAGGAATGGATCAGGTCAACAGATCGTTCTGGCGTTCCAATCCCAAAGATCCGATTTTTGCCAACAACCGGCAGGGCTATTACAATAATGGCAGCGTGGATGCCAATAACCCCATCGCCATGTCGGATGCCGACATCGCCGGTTATCGCAACAACGCCAAACGTTGGCTTCAATCCAATTTCAATATCGAATACAAAGTGCCGGGCATCGAGGGTTTGAAAGCCAAAGGTCTGTTTAGCTACGATTACAATACGACGGTCGACAAAGAATACAAACGAACCTACTCAATCTACAAATACAGCGAGAAAGACGACAGCTATGTGGAAACCATCAAGCAGTCGCCTGCCACATTACGCCGTAATTTCAGCGAAGGAGATATCCTTTTATATAATGTATCGCTGAATTATAACCGCTTATTTGCAGGCAAACATGATGTGGCTGCCTTGGTCTTGTTTGAAGAACAACGACAGAAAGGCGACAATTTTTATGCGCAACGCGACCTGCCTTTGCCCGTGGATCAGTTGTTTGCAGGAAGTAGCGACAATGTATTGGGCGGCGCCGATATCTCCGGCGTTTACGAACATGCCAACCGCGCTTTCGTCGGACGGGCAACGTATGCGTTCGATTCGAAATACATGGCGGAAGTGAGTTTCCGCTACGATGCTTCTTCCAAGTTCGCAAGAAACGCTACCTGGGCGCTCTTTCCTTCAGCTTCGCTGGGTTGGCGACTTTCTGAAGAATCTTTCTGGAAAAATTCTTCGCTGGCGTTGATGAACAATTTCAAGTTGCGCGCTTCATACGGGAAAGTCGGGGACGACGGCGCATTAGACTATCAATGGCTTGCCGGATATATCTATCCCGTGAGTGGTACTCCCCGAAAAAAACCTGGCGGATATGTGATCGACGGGAAATTTATTGCCGCTTCCGAAATTATGGACGTGATTAATCCGGAAATATCATGGAACGAATCTACCACTACCAACCTCGGCGTGGACGTGGATGCTTGGGAAGGCCTGGTGGGAATTACTTTCGACGTGTTCCGCCGTAACCGGAGCGGACTGCTGGCAACCCGCCTGGCAGAATTGCCCGGCATTGTGGGAGCTGGCCTCCCGCAGGAAAACCTGGAAAGCGACCGCACCGAAGGATTTGAAATGGAATTACGTCATCGCAATCATATCAACAAACTGAACTATTCGGTGTCGGGCGTTTTCTCTTTCGCTCGTACCCGCAACATTTATGTCGTGGAAGAAAAGGCGGGAAATTCGTACGAAAACTGGATTCAGTCACAGTCGAACCGTTATTCCAATGCCGCATGGGGATGGGGTAAAGGTAGCCGCTACGAGTCGTGGGAACAGATCGTCAACAGTCCGGTTTTCACCAGTTCTAGCACAATTATCGGTGATTATATGTACCAGGATTGGAACGGCGACGGAGAAATTTCATCGCTCGACCGCTATCCTTTTGCTTATGGTGAAAAACCATTGGTCAATTATGGTATGACGATGAATCTGGAATATCGGGGATTGGATTTCAATATGCTGTGGCAAGGAGCGGCGATTACTTCCGTCGCTTATGTTGAACAACTGCGCGAACCGATGTGGGGTAGCAGTACCAGCAATTCACTGAAACAGTTCATGGACCGCTGGCATCCCGCCGATCCGACTGCCGATCCGTATGCCTACAGTACGCAATGGATTCCCGGATATTATGCCTTTACCGGTACCAATCCCGATGTCGATTCTGAGTTTAACAGGCAAAATTCCAGTTACCTGCGTCTGAAAAGCATCGAATTGGGATATACAGTTCCGGAAAAAATCAACCGTTTGTTGGGAATTCAAGGAATGCGTATCTATGCCAATGCGTATAACCTTTTGACTTTCACAAAAGTAAAAGCCATCGACCCGGAACATCCGGCAGATACCAACGACGGTTATCTGTATCCGTTGAATAAAACCGTCACTTTCGGTTTGAATGTTAATTTTTAAAATGTATACGATATGAAAAGATATATTTTTCTTGTAGCTGTATTGCTATCCGTGGCAGGCGCCGGCTTCCAATCCTGCGTCAATATCGAAGTCGAACCCATCAACCGGGTGAAAGACACGGAAATTTTCGGTAGCGAAACCGGACTCTTTACCTACCGCTCGCAGATGTATTGCGAATTACCGATCGAAGATTTCAAGTATGCGCACGACAAATTATTCAACGACCACAACTGTACCAAGTCGATAAACAGTCTGGCCGGAGAATCCATCAGTAGAGATGTGAGCGGAGCCGCAACCGAAGCGGTCGGTTACTGGAACGATGCTTATACCCTTATTCGCCGCGCCAACTATATCATCGAACATCTTCCTGAATATGAATCAATTCACGGACAAGATCGTATCAAGCACCTGGTGGGCGAGGCCTATTTTATTCGCGCCTACACTTATTATGCTTTAGCTAAACGCTACGGCGGAGTGCCGATCGTACAACGTGTTTTGCAATATCCGGAAGAAAGCATCGAGGAGTTACAATTGCCCCGCAGCAGCGAAGAAGCAACCTGGGATGCCATTGCAGCGGATTTCGATCTGGCCATCGCCAATATGGATGCAACGAGTTTGCGCGGTACGGCAAACAAATATGTGGCGGCTGCTTACAAGTCGCGAGCCATGCTTCATGCCGGGAGTATCGCCAAATACAATACAATTACCCTCAGGGATAATTTCAATACGCTGGTTTGTGGCATCCCATCCACCCGTGCAAACGATTATTTCAAGCAGAGTTATGACGCGGCAAAACTCCTGGATGGAAAATATAGCCTCTACCTGAAATCTTGGAAATCGGACGATAAAGAGGCGCAGTACAAAAATTTCCTCGAACTGTTTTCACAGAACAAATCGGCAGATCATCCGGAAATTATTTTTGTAAAGGATTTCAGCGAACCGGAATCGGTATCCAGTTGGGATGCTTACCACGTGCCGCTTCAGGGGAAAGGACCAAGTGGCTATTCCCAGGAAACGAATCCCACACTCGATTTCATTGAATTGTTTGATGGAATAGAAAAAGATGCCTCCGGCAAATTTGCCAATCTCGATGCCTCCGGCAATTATCGCTATTTTGATGATACGATGGAACCGTTTCTGAATGTAGAACCCCGCTTACGCGCTACAGTCATCTTGCCGGGAGATGTTTGGAAAAATATGATCATCGAAATACGACGAGGCATTTATACCGGTTCAATTTCCGGTGGTATCTCGCGTTTTTTGGCAGAAAACGCTACTACTGCCTATACAAGTACGCAAGTCTATAAGGATAACAAATTGGTGCTCTCGGCAGATGCCAATCAGAAGCCCTACGAAGTGAGCCCCGGCGTTCTTATGAACCCCGCCGGACTTACCGGTACTTTCAATTCCGGCACGACCTGCTTAACCGGATTTTCTCTGCGCAAATTGCTCGACGAATCGATCCCTACCGAATTGGTTCGCGAACGTTATTGCACCACTTCTTGGGTGGATATGCGCTATGCCGAAGTCTTGCTCAATCGCGCGGAAGCCGCCGCCGAACTGGCATCCGCAGGTGAAGGAAATGCTTACCGAGCGGACGCTTACAATTGTATCCGTGAAATCCGACAACGCGCAGGCGCCTATCCATTGAGCGGCGAAGCGGATTTGACTTTAGACGTGGTGCGTAATGAACGTAAAAAAGAATTGGCCTTCGAACATAAAGCCTGGTGGGATTTGCGACGGTGGCGTACCATCGAAAAAGAGCAAAACGCTCGGGTATATCGCGTAGCGATGCCTTTCTATGTCAAAGAAAACGGGAAATACATTTTTGATGTTCGCCTGGACGAAAAAAACAAAAAATACACCTTTAATACCAAATGGTATTATCAGGAAATTCCTTCCAGCGAAATCTCGAAAAATCCCAATATAATTCAGAATCCTGGTTATTAATGTAAATAAACAACAATCATGAGAACAATAAAACAATTGATTTGGATCGCACTGCTCGTCGGCAGTATCACTGCTTGTGTCGAAATAGATAATTACGACGAACCCCAGGAAACGCTCTGCGGAAAAATCGTTGATAAAAAAACGGGCAATCCTTTTCAAACACAGACGGGAAGCGATGGCATCCGGATTAAATTGCTGGAATACAGCTGGAGCGATAACCCGACCCCATACTATTTTAATTGTATGCAGGACGGGTCATTCAATAATACAAAAATCTTCAAGGGAAATTACAATATCGAACCGCTTGGCGCTTTTGTGCCATTGCTCATCAAAGATGCTGGCGGAGAGGTGGTAAAAGATGAGACAAAAACCGTCGATATCAGCGGCGTGACAAACCTGACGTTCGAAGTCGAGCCTTTCCTGAATGTGGAATGGGTGGATAATCCCGCGAAGAATGCAGACGGCACGGTGACAATCCGCGTAAAAGTAACACGTGGCACCGACCACCCGGATTACCAAAAAAACCTGACGGACATTTATCTGTTCGTATCGAATAATTCTTATGTGGGAAACAATAACTATATTTCCAATTATTCGACCAAGGTGACTTATTCCGGCGCTGCCGGTAACGATGTGCTGGGGACTACTGTTTCTATCACAACCAAAGCGTTGCCGTCCGATCGGGTGTTTTACCTGCGCGTGGGCGCTCGCATCGATGTAATGACCGATGGAATTCAGCGTTATAACTATTCAACCATACAATCGGTGGATTTGCGGTAAATCGATCTCTCGTAATATATTATATAAAAACCAAAGGCTACCCTGCAATTGCAAAAGGTAGCCTTTGGCATAAATATAATCAAAAAGAATTTACTCATCCATCTAAAAAGAAAAAGGGAATTCTCACGAACTCCCTAATTCAATCTTTGTTAACCTTAAATCTAATACTATTATGAAAAAACCACATTGCAAAGATACGGTATTTTATATTCGTTTGTCAAGTTTTTTGTTTTAAAAAGTGTTAATAAAACGGCGATAAATTTTTAAATAATGCTAAAACTATAATCTTTACATCAATCTATTTGTTGCCGTAAAGAAAAACTGTCGATGTTTACTCTCTGTTTTTCAGCAACATAGATCCAGACTTGCGCGGCCTGTCTTCCGGGCCTCGGTTGTTGTTGAGCTCTCTCGGTTCTTCGCGGCTTTCATACATCATTTTTCGAGCAAATCGCATTTCTGCTTGTTGATATTTGTGAATTTGTTCGGGAGAAATGATCTTTTTGAATTTCAGCAGATATTCCTTGTCAAGTTCCGTTTCTTTGATTTTTACATCTGCATTCAGCATGATGAGTTTGTCGTATTCCGCTTGTGTCGGCTTCAGATTTTGCTTTTCTTTTTCCTGGAGTTTTCTGATTTCTTGCCTCAAACTCCTGTTCAGCTCAAACTTTTTATGCTGCAATTCATCGCAAACTGGCCAGAAGGCGGTAGATTCGTTGGCACTCAAATTCATTTCGGAAGAAATATATTCCATTCTCCGCTGTTTGAATTTTTCAAAAGATTCTCTTTTACTTTCTTTAGTTTCCTGCGCGGAAATGGCCAAAGAAGAAAAACATAGAATGATAAAAAACAATCGACGGTTCATAAAAACAATGATTTACAGTATTGCGTTATTTACTTGGAATCCGAATCCTGCTCAATGAAAAGCGATTGGCGGTAATTGTCGATCGCCAATTGATCTTCGTAATAAGTATAAAAATCCTCTATTTCCGACGGGGAAGTGAAAGTCAGTCCGGATTGAACGTCCGGAGCACCAGTATTTGAAGTAAAGATCTTGAACATCAGTGCGATTCCGCAAAACATGGCCGCCATGTATACCAACGGTTTCATTCTACTCCATATACTGACAACGTTTGCAGGCGCTTCCGCCCGTTCCGGTAACTTGGACATCATTTCAAAAGTAAACCGTTCAAAATATCCCGACGGAGTATTGAACGGATTTTTCTTCTCAAATTCATTTAATTTACTTTTCGTTGCACTCATAACAGATCTTTGATTCTTTTTATTCTACATTATAGACTCTCTTTCTTTGGAAAAGTTTAATCTTGCGACGTTAAAAATTTTTCTATTTTTTTCACCGCGTGGTGATATGATGCTTTCAACGCGCCAACGGAAGTCCCGACAATATCGGAAATATCTTCATAAGGCAATTCGTCGAAATACCGCATATTGAAAACGAGGCGCTGTTTTTCCGGCAAGGTGAGGATCGCTTTTTGCAAAAGCATTTGGGCTTCGTCTCCGTCGAAATACGTATCACTCTCCAACCGATTGAGCAGAAATACATCTGCTTCGTTGTCGATGGAAACTTGCGACATCGCTCGTTGGTGATTCAAAAAAGAAATACATTCATTCACGGCAATTTTGTATAGCCAGGTAGCCAATTTTGCCTCGCCGCGGAACAAATGGATATTCATCCAGGCTTTGATGAATGTGTTCTGAAGCAGATCATTCGCATCTTCATGCGATAACACGATCTTTCTTATCTGCCAATAAAGTTTCTCGCTATAAAAAGCAACAACTTTCTCGAAACCTTTCTTTTGTACGGAAAGATCTTCGCTTCGCAATTGCCTTAATACGTCCTCTTCATTATAAAACTCCATGGTTTGTAAGCATTTAGAATTATCGCTCTCCAAATTTGACGGTAAAAGTAATAAAAAAATGGGCGAATACATCAATCGAATAAAAAAAATCATTTATATTTGTATTCATACTTTCAGATCTAACTTACAATAATATATTATTAATACTATTTTTTAATGCTATGAAAACGTATCAACAATTTATCAATGGCAAATTGACCGATTCTCATTCTTCGGAATGGATCGAAGTGGAAAACCCTTATACAGGGGAGACGATAGCGCGTGCGCCGAAAGGAGACGACGCTGATGCGTATGCTGCACTCGAAGCGGCAAAGAAATCACAAAAAGCATGGGCGGCGCGCACTGCGTCCGATCGTGCCGGATACCTGACAAAAATGGCTGCCGCAATTCGTGCCAAACGGGTGGAATTGGCTACGCTGCTGGCTCAAGAACAGGCAAAAATCATCGGATTGGCGCAAGTGGAAATTGATTTTACAGCAGATTATTTCGATTATTATGCCGGCTGGGCGCGAAAATATGAAGGAGAAATCATCAACAGCGACCGCTATAATGAAAATATCTTCTTGTTTCATAAGCCTATAGGCGTGGTGGTGGGAATATGCCCATGGAATTTTCCGTTTTTCGTGATGGCTCGCAAAGTGGCGCCTGCATTGCTGACAGGTTGTACGATTGTGCTGAAACCCAGCAGTAATACCCCTTGTACCACTTTTGAATTTGCCAAGTTGGTTGCTTCTCTCGATTTGCCCGCAGGTGTGGTGAACTTTGTTTCCGGAAGCGGTAAAACCTTGGGAAATACACTGGTTACAAGTCCTTTGACCGACATGGTGACATTGACAGGCAGTGTGGAAGCCGGTCAGGAAATTATCGCCGCTTCGGCGCAGAATGTGACGAAAGTGTCGCTTGAATTGGGCGGCAAAGCGCCTGCGATCGTTTTTGCAGATGCCGACATCGACCTTGCCGTCAAAGGGGTACTTGATTCGCGCGTGATTTACAGCGGACAGGTATGTAACTGTGCAGAGCGGGCTTATGTGCAGAAAAGTATCTACGAAAAATTCTTGGATAAGCTGACGGATGCCTTCAAAAAAGTGAAATACGGCGATCCGTTTGCGCCAGACACCGTCTACAGCTCGCAGATCGACAAGGCACAACAGACAAAGATTGACGAAATGGTGAAACGTGCCGTAGCTGCCGGCGCCCAGGTGGTTACGGGCGGCGCCTGCACCACCGACAACGGTAAAGGCTATTTCTATGAACCAACCATCCTCACCGGCGCGCGTCAGGATTCGGAAATCGTGCAGAAAGAAGTCTTCGGGCCGGTAATTCCCGTCTTGCCATTCGAGGATTACGACGAAGCGATTGCGCTTGCCAACGATTGCGAATACGGCTTGACTTCCTCAGTCTTCACTACCAATATCAATACGGTGATGCAGTCGCTGAAAGATTTGAACTTTGGTGAGACTTACGTCAACCGTGAACATTTTGAGGGAATGCAAGGCTTCCATGCGGGCTGGCGCAAATCGGGAATCGGCGGCGCCGACGGCAAACACGGTCTGATGGAATACCTCCAGTCGCAGGTGGCTTATATACAATTCTGAAATGCGATTCCACGTCGGACTGTTCATTCCCTGTTATATCGATACTTTCTACCCCCAGGTCGGCATTGCGACGCTGCGGTTGCTCGAACGCCTGGGGGTGGAAGTGGTCTATCCGTTGAAACAGACTTGCTGCGGCCAACCTTTGGCCAACAGCGGTTCCGAGCATGAAGCCGCTGCCTGTTACAGGCATTTTGTGGATTGTTTCAAAGGCTTCGATTATGTCGTAACTCCCTCCGGCAGTTGTGCATGGCAAGTGAAGCATCATTTTGATATCATTGAACAGACCGATGAGGTGCGTCATCTGCGTGCTACAACTTACGAATTGTGCGAGTTTCTGACCGACATACTGAAAGTGGATGGTTTGAAAGCGCGATTTCCTCACCGTGTCGGCATTCACCAGAGTTGCCATGGTTTGCGTCTGATGAAACTGGCTTCCGCATCGGAGTTGATTGAACGCAGTTACTCGAAAGTGCGTCAACTGCTGAATCAGGTGGAAGGGATAGAAATTGTGGAATTGGACCGCAAAGACGAATGTTGTGGCTTTGGAGGAACATTTTCGGTGGTTGAGCCGGAGGTCTCTGCGAAAATGGGTCGTGACCGCATTGCCGATCACGAACGTCATGGTGCGGAATACATCACTTCATACGATATGTCGTGCCTGATGCACCTCGAAGGTATCCTCCGGCGACAAAAAAAACCGTTGAAAATCATCCATATAGCTGAAATTTTGAATAGTTGAAATATGACTGCTCATGCAAAGTGTGCGAAAAAATTCCTTGCCGACGAGCCGCGCGCCGATTGGCATGACGAAACGTTGTGGTTAGTCCGCACGAAACGTGATCGGGCAGCGGCGGCTGTGGATGAATGGGAAGCGCTGAGGGAACAAGCTTCGCAGATCAAGGAAGAAGCGCTCGCGAACCTGAATGGTCTGCTTAAACAGTTTGAAGCGGAAGCCACAAAAAATGGCGCCAAGGTGCTTTGGGCGACAGATGCGGAGGAGTTCAACCGAATTATTCTGGATATTATTCGGCAGCACAAGGCGATGAATGTCGTTAAAAGTAAATCGATGCTGACAGAAGAGTGCGGAATGAATGCATTTCTGTTGAAAGCAGGCATTGAAGTGGTCGATACTGATCTTGGCGAACGAATTATTCAGTTCCGGCACGAAATGCCGAGCCACATTGTTTTGCCGGCGATTCACCTGAAGAAAGAGGAGATCGGAGCGACTTTTCACGAAAAACTCGGTACGGCGGCGGGCGCGTCCGATCCGGTCTATCTCACCCATGCCGCCCGCCTCCATCTGCGCCGCAAGTTCCTCGCAGCCGAAGTAGCGATGACAGGCGTCAATTTTGCTGTTGCCGAGACCGGCAGTGTGGTGGTATGCACGAATGAAGGCAATGCCGATATGGGAGTGCAGGCCGCTCCCGTACAGATTCATTGCATGGGGATCGAAAAAATCATCCCGCGACAGCGTGACTTGGGTGTTTTTACCCGTTTGTTGGCACGCAACGCTACCGGCCAAGCTGTAACAACCTATACTTCGCATTATATGCGACCGAAACCACAAGGAGCGATGTACATAGTAATTGTCGACAACGGGCGTTTCAAGCATCTGACACAGCGCAGTTATGCGAGTTCGCTGAAGTGTATCCGCTGCGGAGGGTGTCTGAATACCTGTCCCGTTTTCCGCCGCAGTGGAGGCCATAGTTACGGTTATGTGATACCCGGTCCGATCGGATCGATCCTTGCACCGGAGCGAAGTAGGGCAGGGGGGATTGATTTGCCGTTCGCTTCGTCGCTTTGCGGCTCGTGTAGCAATGTTTGTCCGGTAAAGATAGATATCCATGAGCAATTGTATCGTTGGAGGCAAGACCTTACCTTGCAGCGTCGTACATCTTTTGTCAAGCGGGTGGCAATGTGTGTTGCAGGCTTTGTGCTGTCATCAAATGCCCGTTATAATTTTGCCGGAGCACTCGGTCGGTTTGCAGTGAAGTATTTGCCGCGTTTTCTGCTCTATCTGCCGCTAAACGTCTGGGGCAAAGCGCGTGAACTTCCTGTTCCGCCGAGGGAGTCGTTCAAGCAATGGTATAAGCGTTCACACAATCAATAATCGTTATAATGCAAATCATGAAAAGCGAACCGAAATATCGGCATTTTATAGAAAACCTTCGTGCTGCCGGAGGCGAAATTGTTGAAATAGCGGCGCATACGGGATCGATAGCGGCATTGTTTCCCGACGCAATTGATTTTACACAAGAAACCGTCAGAGACCAGTTTTCCGCATCCACCAGCCTGGAAGATCTCGACAAATTGGAGTGTGTGATCTTCGAAGGCAGTTTTGGAGTCGCGGAAAATGGGGCTGTGTGGCTTGAGGACAAAGACCTCCCGCACCGGATTTTGCCGTTTATCACACAGCATTTGGTATTGCGTCTCGATTCGGCAAACATCGTTTCGACCATGGAGGAGGCATACGACCGTATCCGTTTGAGTGAAACGGGTTTCGGCGTTTTCATTTCCGGGCCTTCAAAGACTGCCGATATAGAGCAAAGTCTCGTCTATGGAGCGCATGGGGCTGTCAGAGAGACGGTTGTGTGCTATAATCCTTCCAATCTTTCCAGCAAGGGGTAGATGTCAGGATTTGACGGACGAATGCTCATTTGCGGATCGATGACTTTTCCTTCTTTATCCAGGAGGATAAAGCGGGGGATGCCGTTCACATCAAATGGAGCGGTAAAGGACTTATCTTCGCCGGCGTAGAGTTGCACGCCCGAAAGTTGCTGATCCCGCACCATTTTCTGCCATTTGTTTTTGTCGGCATCCACGGAAATGCTGACGAAAGCGATGTTTCGGCCTTGCATTTTCTCTTCTATTGTCTTCAGGTGAGGAATTTCCTTGATACAAAAGCCGCACCACGTTGCCCAAAGGTCAATCAACACGTATTTGCCGCGGAAGTCTTCGAGGGTAATCAGCCGGTCGTTGATGTCGGGGTAGCGAAACGCAGGAGAAGGTTTGCCGACCAGGCTTTCACGCGGAAAGCCGTTCTTCAGGTAGACTTTTGCTGTATCCTCGTTGATTTTGCCGTCGAGCAACGCTTCCAGGGTCGGCGGCAAATCTTGGCCGGAGGGACGTCGCAGGATATTTCCGTTCAAGATCTTTCCTTCTTTGTCGAGCAGGATAAAACGGGGAATGGATTTGATCATATAATCGTCGGCGAATTGGCTTTTATGACCCACCCAGAGCTGTGTGCCGGTCATTTGGTCGTCTTTCACCATTTTCTGCCATTTTTCCTTGTTTTCATCTACTGAGATACTGACAAAAGCGATGTCTTTGTCGGTGAATTTCGCTTCCAACGCTTTCAGGGAAGGAATTTCCGCCCGGCAGGGGGCGCACCAGGTTGCCCACACGTCAATCAGCACGTATTTGCCACGGAAATTTCCCAGTGTCACTGTCTTTCCGTGGATGTCTTCGGCATTCAAGGCAGGGGAGGGGTCGCCGGTTTTCGGACCTGCAATCCCTTGTCTTACTTTTTCCATATCGATTTGTCCGGTCGATTCCATCTGTTGTTTGGCAATCGCGGATTCTTCCGGAGTCATTTCGTACGTCACACGACTGGCTAAAACGGCTTTCGCTCGTTCGATGCGTTCTTGACTCCAGGTGGAGGGGTCGTCGTCTTTCTCGGCTTGTGTTTGTTTTTGCGTTTCTGTTCTCGTTCCCGTTTGCACTTGTGCTTGCACTGCGAAGGATGCCAACCCCAGCATCACTAATGCCATAAAATAAATTCTTTTCATTTATTTGTTATCGTTATTTTAGTTTGTAATAAAAGTTTTTTTTAATCGTACAGTAGTATTTTTTTTCCTTTAGAATTTTAGAATAGCCCTTACAAAGAATGAACCGAACGATTTGTTCTGTCCGGTCATGTAGTACTGGTAGTTGGCGCCGCTGAAGAAAAACTGTACGGTCAGCGCTTGCGCGGCAGAGCTTTCGGAAGAAGTCCAATGCATGCCCTTGTCGAAGGTGACCGGTGTGCCGCCGAGGGCTTCGACGCTGGCGTTGAACGCTTCACGGACGGCGGCATTGTGCGTAATGGTGACTTGCGATGACGAAGGATTGCCCGTTGCCGGTATGGAGTACGTATTGCCCACTGCCAGGTTGTAAAATTCTAACAATTCGAAATAGGAGGGGATATACCATTCGCCGTCGGCATTGCCGTTATTTTTCTGATAAACCCAAAAGAAAGCGGGAAAATCCGTACTGAATGTAGCGTCGTCTTTGTGGGCAGAGACGACGCTGCGGGTGTTGGCGCTTCCATCCCTGAAATCGCCGGCTCCCTGAGTGGCCGTCGCCAGTCCCCACGTACATTGCGCCTGGTCTAAAGAAATCACCATGCCGTGTTGTCCGCCGTCGGACACCTTGTAGATGATGCCTACCGGGTTAGCGGCATCGGGATAGGGATCGCCGAGCACCCGAAGGCTTCCTTCCTGCGAGAGATTGATCCGCTGAAACTGATCGCCGGCGGCGATGTATAGTTTGGCAGTCCGCACTGCGCGGCTCGGATTGTCGGCGGCACTGACGGTGACCGTGCCGAGAGAATCCCGTTCGATCATCGGCCATGTGGCATCGCATACGACCCGCCAAATGGCTTCGTCCGTTGTTACGGTAAAATGTTGTTCGTGGCCGGCGGCATCCAAAGTGATTTCGTCGGTCGATACTGTCAACGGTAATTTTTCTTCATCGTTGCAGGAGAAAAAGGCGAAAGCGCCTATTATCAGGTATATATTTATATTTTTCATACGTCAATAATTTGTTTTTTAAAGGTCGTATGGAACTCGCATGTCATCATTGTCATCAACTTGGATGTTTGAAAATCATGCTCGTTTCATTTTCCGTCTTGCTTTACCGGTTAAGTTTTACATTATCTACCAATGCTTTGATATGTCGGAATTTTTCCAGCATCACGTCATAGCCTGTCGCGTTTCCGTATTTCGCCTGAAACATTGCTTCGCTTTCCGAAAGGACAGCTGTGAGGTATTGGGTGGCATCTTCCTCTTGAGAGGGGGTGTACCACATTGTGTATTCTCCAGGAACGGAAATGTTTGGATTGACTTGTCCAGGCATGCTGGGGCTGGATTGCAGGAAACCGTAAGCATACCAATGGGGTTTAAAAGTGTCTGCCGTACCGGAACTGATCAGTTGGAAATAAATGGAGGCAGTACGTGCCGTTACAGGCCACAGGGATTCTGAGATTGAGTAAAACGCCTCCATTTCTTCCGCATAGTGCTCCGTCAGATGGGTGTACCAGATGGCAGCCAATACCTCCGCTACAAACAGTTTGCGATCGGTAGCCGACATTGAAGGGATTTGCCATAGTTTTCCGATGATTGTTGTCCGTAACCCCTGGAAAACACTGCCTTCCCGTTTTCCTTCGGCGGCAGTTTTATCCGCCCTCAAGGTCAGATTATCGACCAGAAGCACACTACGCGGGTAGAGGATCGCGGGCAGTTCCGGCAAAATTTCATCCTTAAAGAGCGACACTCCCGCATGGATGGCGTTTCTGTTGCAGGAAAGGGTGTAAACAATATCGCTTCTGGTGCTGGTAACTCCGTAGAAGGGCGACAGTTTTTCGTAGTAAAAGATACTGTCTCCGTAGCCATTGATACCCCGAAACTGGCTGCCCAAGGTGTCGGTATAGTATACGGAAATATCGAAGTCGCGGTAGATCTCATACCGCAGGTGATCAGTCGGGTCGGAGCTGTCAGTGATGGCAAACCAATCGACATCCATTCCGCTCGGCTGCAAGTTTGAATCCTCATCGCTGCAACCGGAGAAAAAGGCGATTGCGCCGAAGAAAAAATATGATATAATTTTCTGTTTCATAATGATTTACATTTTGTTATTACGTATTATTGAGCTTCTTTCACTGCACGCGGTGGATTTTGCCGCATTGCACCGGCATTGAGGCTTATCTCACTTTCCGGAAGGGGCAATACATAGTATTCCGGTTCTTCGTCGTATCGTTTCAGCACCATATCTCCGGAGACGGTCGCATATTCGTAATAGGCATGTCGTATTTCCTTTTGGAAAGGCCATTTCGGGCTGACGGCGTAGCGTCGCAGATCGAACCAACGCTGGCCTTCAAACGACAATTCCCGTCGACGTTCGTCGCGAATAAAATGGATCAGTTCTTCGCCGGAAAGTGAAAGCGTGGGCAGTGTGCCTGACCGGTAACGGGTTGCACGTAGCAGCTGAATGTCGTCGCGCGCTTCCTGGTCTTTACCCAGCATGGCCATCGCCTCTGCGCGGTTCAAGTAGACTTCCGGGAAGCGGAATATAAAGAAATCCGAACCTTTGGATGTCGGCACATTCGCCCATTTCTGCGGTTCGAGGTAGGCGGCGCCCATTCCTCGGAAATAATAGGTCTTCCGCAAATCATCCGCATCGTACAGGCTGTAGAGTTCCGCACTCATCGTAAATTTCGGTGTGCCCAACATCATCCAGGAAGTGCCTCTAATTGTGAAAGATCCGTTGGTAAAAATTGTTTCCGGCGAGTCGGCATAGACGGCGTTGACAGTGCCTACTACGCCGAAAGTTGTGAAATCAAGCATCATGAATCGTCGGCTTTGGATAATTGTATCGCATTGGTTTACAGATTCTTGCCAGTTGTTCAAATAGAGGTATACCCTGCTCAGCAGGTGGCGTGCCGCCCATTCGTTTCCACGGAAAGGGGAAGTAACCGGAAGCCCTTTCAGGCATGCGATGGATGTTTGCAGGTCGGTGACGATCCGGTCGTAACATTCAAGCACCGTATTCCGAGTGAAACGTTTATCTTCAATCACCTCGCTTATTTTAATGGGCACTCCCGGATCGGTATTTGCGGATTCCGTTCGATACGGAAATCCGTAGAGGTTGGTCAGGAAATAGTAGTATGCTGCCCGCAAGAAAAGGGCTTCCCCTTTCACTTTCCGGTAGTCGTCGCCTTCCGCGCTGAAATCATCGATTTTACCGAGAATGGAGTTTGTAACGCCTATCCGTTTGTACAATACCGTCCATGCGGATTCCGTATTGACGTCCGGTTCCCACCAATAGAAATCAACGTATGGCAATCGTTGCGTATTCGTGGTTGTAAAAAGGGCGTCATCGTCCATTATTTGCAACCAATAGTCGAGGTCTGTGCCCGTAGTTGCGGGCATATAGCCTTCCCCGATCAGGAGTTCGTCCAGGTCGGAGGTATTCAGCACATATCCCAAGTCTTTTGGGTATTCATTCAGGAAATCGTTGCAGGAAGCGAAAATAGTTGCTCCGCAGGCAAATAATATGTAAAAATAGATTTTCTTCATCATGGAGAGCTTTAAAATGAGACATTCAACATAAACGAGTAAGTAGGACGAAGCGACATATTGATGGTCGGCGCCGTTCCGTCCTGCGAAGCCGGATCCTGCCCTTTCAGTCGACTGCTTGCAAAGGTGTAGAGGTTGGTTCCGCTCAGTCCCAAATAGGCCGAGCGAAGGCTCAGTTTTTTGCAGAAATTTTCCGGAAGGTTGTAGCGAAGAGACATAGACTGTATTTTCACAAAATTTCCACTCACTACACGCAGGTCGGATTTGTCGTACATGGTCCAGATATTGTCGGCAAACTGAATGGGTTGCAGAAAGATATTCTGGTTATCGCCCCACCACATGCGGTTGTCGAAAGTGCTCTGAAAATCGCTTCCCGACACCACGCCCGGAATGTTGGTGTAAAGTTCGTCGCCCGGATTGCGCCAACGGTCGAGAAATTCTTTCCTGACGTTGGCGGTAGGCTGTGGTGCGATGGTCAGATATTCGGACGACACATTGGGATACATCTTGAGCAAGCGTATTTTGGATCCGAAGCTGTAAGATGTTGTAAGTGACATGCTAAAGCGTCTCCAAGCAAAATTATGAAATACGGAACCTTGGATGATAGGCACACGGGTGCCGGAATATGTCAGTACATCAGAATAGATGTCGGTCAGTTCCATGTTTTTGTATTTTTCCAGGAGGTCGATCCGCTGGTTGTTTACATAAATCACCTGTTCGGATCCGTAAAACACCGGAGCGCCGTTCAGCGGATTCAGGTGCAGGTATTGATAGGAATAGAAAGAGTTCAGCGGTCTTCCCTGTATCTCCAATGTACCGTTGAGGTAGCCGTTGTAATCGATCCG
This sequence comes from Dysgonamonadaceae bacterium, assembly GCA_031272075.1. Lineage (GTDB taxonomy): Bacteria > Bacteroidota > Bacteroidia > Bacteroidales > Azobacteroidaceae > BNXB01. The sequence continues at coordinate 945 of JAISUK010000042.1, read as the reverse complement.
GCTGGTGAGCGTTTTGTCTTTGTCTCGTCCGGACACATTATTCATCACACGACCGAAATTGGTGGTCATCGACCAGCGGAACCCGTTGACATTTCGGCTTCGGGTGTCGATTGGCGTGAAAGTAAGGCTTAATTCTATGCCCTGATTTTCCAGTTCGCCCTCGTTTACCGTCCATTGTCCGATGCCGTTGATGGAGGAAATATTTTTATTCAGGAAAGCATCCATGGTCTTTTTGTAGAAATAAGACATGCTGCCTTGTAAGCCCTTTCGAAAGAGGCTGAAATCGAGGGAGGCATTGTAGCTGGCAGTCTTTTCCCATCTCAAATCGGGATTGGCATAGCTGTAAACGCTGGATTCATATCCGCCGAAATCAGCGTCGATACCTTCCCGTTGCAAGATCAGTTGCGAAGAAATACGCTCGACCATGTTTCCCTGAAAACCGAAAGAGGCGCGGAGGTCGAGTGCGTCTACCCAATTGGCAGCGTGAAGAACGGTATTTTTCACATTCCAACGTCCGGAGAAAGAATAGACCGGCGCCAGCCGTTCGTTGGCGCGAGAACCGAAACGATTGGAAGCATCCGCGCGGATGTTGGCATTGAGCGTATAGTTGTTGTTGTAGGTATAGGATAGTGTGGCGTATCCCCCGACGCGGTTGGTGATCTTGTCCTGCCACACACCCAGTGCAGCCGGGTCGCTGCTCAACCATTGTGCGAATGCAGGATATTCGACGGCATCGACTCCGGCCATCTTTTTACCCCGCTCTTTCAGGTATCCACGATAAGTCTGGCTGAGTCCGAAGTATTGCGCAGAGGAAATTTCCCCGCCTCCGGCAGCATTGATAAAATGTTTCTTTTCCACATCCAGGTATTTGTTGTAGTCCATCTGTCCGCGGACGGTATAATTGTAATTCTCTGTATTTTGGTACATGAGTTCGCCTCCGTAGGG
>JAISUK010000039.1 GCA_031272075.1 Dysgonamonadaceae bacterium | reverse complement strand
TTTGATAACCCAAGTAAATGATTTCGAGCGTGGCATTCGGAGTTACCCGAATGGAATAATTCCCATTGATGTCGGTGGTGGTCCCGTTGGTCGTTCCAAACTCTTGAATGGTAGCGCCGGCGATCGGTAATCCGTCTTCGTCGATGATTTTTCCTGTAAGCAATTGTTTTTCAACTACAGGAAGCGTCTGGGAAGTTTGTTCGCTTGTCGATTTTTTGATGATGTAAACCTGATTGCCGTCAATCTTAAAGGTATTCTGTGTGTTCTTGAAAAGATCGGTCAATATCACCGAGATTGGCTGATCTTTCCGGTCAACCGTCACTTTCCGTTTGAGATCGACATCCTTATCGTTATAAAAGAAAACCAGTTTGGTGTTCTTTTCAATTTTTTCAAGGACTTCTTTCAAAGGCCTCTCTTTCTCTTGTATTGTCAGATTCACGGTCTGTGAATAAGCGCTGAACAACACAGTTTGCATCGTAATTACCGTCAATAGGTAAATGAATCGTCGCAGTCTATTCCTGCGAAACCTGCATTTTTCATTATTCTCCATTTAAAGTATTGATTTAATTGATTATTCATATTAACAGAGTGACGGACTCGAAAAACGTACTCATTCTTGATATAAAAATTCCGGCCTTTTTATTTCTTTACCTTGAGCGTGACACATTCAAACGGCATCAGCCGGAAAGAAGCGTGATTGAAATGGCCTGTCCACTGCTGATTATTATCACATCTGAAGACCGACTTGGGCTGCAATTTCAGCCATTCAAAAGCAGAATGCACCGGCTTGCTCGACAGGTTTTGCAACCGCAAAAGGTACGCGGTGCCATCGTCCACTGGCTTGATCGTCGACAAAGCAATCCGACCGTCATCTTTGAGCCGGAAGAGCGGCGTTACGGGATCTTTCTTGTCGGAAACGACGCATACAAGTTTCTGAGCCTGTTCGATCCCTTGCCGTTTCAGCCGCACATCGTACGGATCGCAGGCTTCGAGACTGTAACAAAATCGCACCTGCCCCGATTGCGAAGCCTTGTAATTGGTGCCCCAAGAATTATTCATGACCCAAGAATAGATGGTTGGGGAGAGGACAGCGGCAGACATCCATCCTTCGCCGCGCCGTTCTTTTTTCCAGTCTTCGGCGGTCATCTCTCCCAATTCCACAAAAGGCGCATCGACGGAGGTCATCATGATGCCGTGTTGGAGGTTATTCACCGCAATGCCATTCAAAATGGAGTAGAAGTTTTTATTTGACCCGACCAACTGATCGCGTTCGGGGTGCATTTCGCCCATGGCAATGTCCATTGTAATTTCCGCATTGGGCATCCGAAACGGAAAAGCAAAGCGGACATTTTCTTTTTTGTAGACAGCCGTTTTATCAAGCGTATTGACAATGTCAGCCCTTCCAAGTCCTTTATAGACAGTAATATCACGCAGCAGGGAATTACATCCCGGCGCTTCCGATTCGATACGCAATGTGGCGGCTACTTCGCCGTCGTCCAACACAACAATCCGCTTGATTCGCCGAATCGTCTGTAAATCGTGAAGCATTTGTCCCGAATACAGGTATCCGTTCAACCCTTCCGGGCCGGCATAATTGAACGTATCGGCGTTCATTGTAAAAGAGGAGATGACGCCCGTCTTCGGATCGATCTCGACTTTTACGATGCCGTTGTCCAATACATTGCCTTGTATCATCGAGGCGGAAGGCGTTTTTGGGGATTTGTTCGCTACAATCCGATACACTGCCGAACCCAGCGGCGGGATTGTTTTTGCCAGAAAGATCCAACGACCGTCATGCAACTGTTGTACAGGCAGCAGCTCACCGGTAGACGATTCCAGCGATTTGTCTTTCAGATCGACAGCGCTTTCAAACGTGACTGCATCGGTGCGCGGCCACAACCGGTTTTCCCATTCGACGGGACATAATTCGGCGCCGGAGAATAATATTTCACACCATTCCGGGCAAGCGCAGTGACAAAACCCCACGATTGCCCCGGCACATCACTCATCATCGCAGTGTTGATCACACTCCCTGTCAATTGTGCTATCTGATGTGCGTCATCGAAGATGTGCATCAATTCTTCCTGTTTGCAGATCCCGGTCAGGATGCTGCCGAGCGAAGCATCGACGCCCACCACGCCATCCCTGATCGCCCGGAGAAGCCGTTGCGCTTTCTCCGTCCCTTGATGCCGATCGAGATAGCCTTTCACCGACCAGGTGGCTTCGGTATTCCATTTGAAACGCGCGCCATCGGGATAGTCAGCGGTTTTTGCAGCCAATTCGATCGCACGTTCCAGATTTCGCCCCTGCAATGTCATCACCTCGGCTTGCGTATGTGTATATCCAATATCCTGATGAGAATGGGCAAGAAAATAGAGTGTCCATTTGCGTGCGCCGGGGAGGGTGATTGTCTTTTTCGGAAGCGAAGTCTGCGGGCTTTGTAACCGAATGGTAACATCGGTCGGGTATTCCATGTTACCGATCGGTAACATCCCTTCTACCACTGTAATTCCCGAAGTATCCGGATCAATCGTCTGCGACCAGTGATGACCGTTACATTCCATCGTCAGTGTGCCTCCGGCAAAGAGTGGCGCATCGAAGGTTAGCCTGTATTCCCGTCTGGGGCCTTCAGGCGTTTTGCGATATCCCTGCGAGGCTGTCAGAGTAAAAGATTTGATTTCTGCCGTTGCGGTTTGTGAAAAAACAGCAACTGTTTGTATCGTCACAAACAACAATAAGAGCAAGCGTTTCATTTTCAATTTTACTTTAAGATTTTTGTCACGACTCGGCATAATCCAAACTTGTTTGGCTTCTGCACTCGCTGCTCCAAAAATTCATTTTCAACTCAATCAAACTGTATTCGGTATTCATCCCCCTTGCTTGCAAAGGACATGCGGGTTATTTCCGACAATCCGTTCAACAGCCTGTTCAGATCTTCTTTTAATTCCAATTTGCCTGAACAGGTGATGCCGGACACGGAAGCAGGCAATATCATCGTGACATTGTAATAGCGTGAGAGTTGCAACAAGATATTTTCGATCGGTTCGTTGTGATAAATGTATCTTCCATCGCGCCAGGAAATATAATCCGCAACATCGTTCAGTTCCCTGAGAGAGCTTCCGCGGCTGGTGCGAGAAAACAATTGGTTCGGTTTCATGCAGGTGACTTTCCCGTCTTTCGCTTTCACGCCGACAAAGCCGTCGACCAGCACCACGGTTGTCTCGTCAATGTCTTTGTAAGCAGACACATTGAACGAGGTGCCGTACACCTGAATTTCTATTTCACCGGTATTGATAACGAAGGGGCGGTCGTTTTCGTGGGATACTTCCGCAAACACTTCGCCATCGACCGTAATTTCCCGCTTGGCTGCATCAAACACAGTCGGATAGACAATCGTCGATCCTGAATTGATCCAGAGTGAGGTGCCGTCCGACAATTTCAGAAACGCCCTTTTGCCGTAAGGGACGCGCAATTGGGAATATTCGACGTCTTCGGAGGCTTTTTCCGTTCCTCGCGGGATAACAATTGACTGCCGGTTGACGATCAATTGCCCTTGGCTGTTGTATTCGACATTCGCTTCCGTCCCGTCAAGATTGATGGTTTCTTTTCCGGAAATCAGTTGAATTTGGTTGGTTGCCTGCTTAGGGAAGACGATATTTTCTTCACGGTTATCGGCAAGGGGAAGTGCGCGTTGTGAATTAAAATGCAGTTGCAAGGTCACGAACATGAACGACAACACGCCGACCAGTCCGCAAGCAACGGCGGCATAGCGAAACCACCGATTGCGTCGGGCGATGAAACGGTGCTTTTTATTCGTTTGCGACAGGCGATCCCAGATTGCATCAATCCGGTCGGCAGGCACTTCGGGGCAACTCTTATGCAGCTGTTTCACAGTCGCATAAGCGGCAATAAATTCGTTTTCATCAATTTTCGATCCTTCGATGAGCATTTGCCAGAACGTTTCGGTTTCCTGTGTCGGAAACAGCACCGATTCTACGAAATAATCATCGGTCAGGAAATCAGCTTCTTTGTATTGGCTATATTTTGTGTTCATATTCATTTCCATTTGCGTATCATTCCAAACTAGGAATCAAAATATAAAGGAGTCATTTTGAGCGCATTCATTTTTTTGATTGACCGGTGTATCAAGTTTTTCACCGATTGATGATTGATATTCATCAACGAGGCGATTTCTTCGATGGAAAATCCTTCGATGAACCGGTAATAGATGGCTTCACGCTGATTGACGGTCAATTCGCTCATCAACTTTTTCACCAGCTGCTCTTTCTCCAAAATAATCTCCTCTTCAATCCATCGATCTTGCCGGTCTTTTTCGGCGACATTGGGCAAGAAATCGAACGATTCAGCCGTCAGGGACATGCTTTGTTCCTTTTTCGACAGGAAAAAAAGCCTGTTGCGGAAAGCGATGATAAAATAATACTTCAAATTATTTATCTGTTTCAACTTGTCCCTGCGCCGGTAAATCTCTTCAAACACATCGTGGATGGCATCTTCGATCAACGTGGGCTTGAACTGCATCGACAACCCAAAAGCATACAACTCCGGAGCAACCATTGTATAAAGCTGTGAATATGCTTCATCATCTCCTTCTAAAAAGCGATCGCGAAGCACCAGGTGATTATACAATTCGATCATTTTCTTTTGTTGTTTCATGCGTAAATAGATTTTCAGATCGTAGGACGACGGATTGACAGATCCCTCAATGATATAAGAGTGACTTAAGACAAAATGGTACTCACTTTTTTTCAATAAATTCCCCAATCGGTATTCGGACGGTCGCCCATCTCGAGGATCAGCGATCCGCCTTTGAGCAGTTCGGATGCCGGGAAGCGGAAAGAACGGAGCGCTTTGCCGTTGAGGGTGGCGCGCTGCACGTATTTGTTTTTGCGGGAGGCGTGGCGCGCTTCGATGACAAACTGCCGACCCCTGCCGTATTTGTTTCCCAAATTGATTACCGTCTTGGTGTAGAGCGGACTGGCGATTTCATACACCGGCGAAGCGCTGCACCCGCCATCGGTCTGGAAGATGCCCAGCGAGGCCATCACCAGCCAGGCGCTCATCTGTCCCTGGTCTTCATCGCCAAGGTAGGCATTGGCCAGTCCGCAACCGTAATAGCGGTCGATGATGGAGCGGGTCCACCGCTGCGTCAGCCACGGACGATGCGCCCAGTTAAACAAAAATGCAAAGTGCATGGATTGCTGATTCCCTTGTATCACCGGATAGTCCCAGTATTGGTCGTTCGGGGCATTGTAGCGCCAGGCTTCACTGACGGTAAATCCCCAATCCAATCGCTCAACAAACGCTTTTTCGCCCAATATCTCAATCAGTCCCGGAACATCTTGCGGAACAAAATAACTCAATTGCCAGGCATTGCCTTCCACATAGTCTTCGTTGGCGCCCGATCGGAACGGGTCGAAATCCGCCACAAAACGGCCGTTGCTTTCACGCAGGTGTGCGTATCCGTTTTGCGGATTGACGGCATTTTTCCACCACGCGCCGCGTTCGGCGAATCGGTGGTATACGTCGGTCTTGCCCAGCGCTTTCGCAAACTGGCTCACCGTCCAGTCGTCAAAAGCATATTCCAGCGTATTGGAAAAACGACCTGAATCGGAAGGCACATACCGGTAGCGCAGATACGTGATCAGATCGCGATTTCCCGCAAATCCGCCGGCCACTGCCGTCGCGGGCGTCGTCTGCATCTTCACCATTGCTTCGAGGGCTTTGTCCGTATCGAAATCGCGTATCCCCATTTGGTAAGCGCCGACAATCAAGGGAATCTCATGTTCGGCCACCATCACCGGGATATATTTCATTCCTGCCGGCCCTTTGGCCAGCCAGCCATCCGCTTCATACATCCCCAACTGCGAATTGACCCATTTGGACGACCATTCCGGAGTGACCAGGTTCCAAAACTGGTTCAGGTTCCAGAAGGTATTCCAGAAAGCGTCGCACCCCAGCGCCACCTGCGCGGGGTCTGAAAACCGCCTGACAGTTCCGCCTGCCGAGACCCATTCGCCATTCACGTCGCTCCAGGTATTGCGGCAAAGCGCTCGGTACATATTGGTATAAAACCGAATTTTCTCCAGTCGGTCATTTGTCGTTATCAACACCCGTGAAAAGATCTCGTTCCATACCGCTTTCTGATGTGCTACGACAGCTTGAAAATCCCAACCGAAGGGTTCGGCGATCTCCACTGCGAGGTTTTCCGAAGCATTCCGGAGGCTCACCACCGAAATTCCCGTGCGCACCTGCACTTCGGCAACCGTTTTCGTATCAAATTCGACGAACGCACCCGACTCACGGATGTTTTCTGCATAGACATTTCCGGTTGGAATCACCTTGCCGTCCACCCAGCCGCCCATGTTCTTGATCGGACGGTCGAACTCCATCACGAAATACACGGTATATTGTTGGTCGGCATCGTTGCTCCAGACATGCGGGCGGGGCGACAACTGGCGACTGTATCCTTCAATCCTGTAATCGCCGACGCGGTCGACCTTCACTTCCGTCAGCAGGTAATCGTATTCGGCTTCCACGTGCAAGTCAACCATCACGCGGCCATCCTTGTCATTCGGGAAAGTATAGCGCTGGAAACTGCAACGGGTGGTAGCCGTCGCTTCCGCCAGAATGTCCGTATCCGTCATATGCACTTTGTAGTAACCCAACGGCGCTTCTTCTGTCATTTTGTCTATCCGCGAACGGTATCCGGAATCCGGGTTGAACTGGTCGCCGACTTTCGTCTGCAACGCACCGTTGGTGGGCATCATCCCCAGTCCGGCCATCGTCCATTCATGGATATGGCTGAAGCAGCCGAGGGTCTCGAACGTCGGCTGATAGCCTGCTTGCCACCCGCGGTTCTGATTGTCGGGACTGAGTTTCACCATGCTGAACGGCATCCAGGGTCCCGGTGCGATCATCCACCGCGAATGTGCCGTCCCCATTTTCGTATCTACATAATCGGCCGTTGTCTGCAAGGGCTGCGGCGCTCGCGCTACGCTTCCCGTCGCTATCGACTTCCCGTCGATTCGGATGGAGTAGACGCTTCTCACCGGAGCAGCAACAGCCGGCATCGGCGCTTCAAACAGGTAACGCGCTGTATCGATCTGCGCATGGAAGATGCTTCTCCCGTCGAGCAACACTTCTATCTGAGGTCGTCCTTTCAGGTGCTCCAGATCTACCAGCAACGGTTGCGAGCGTTTCTTGCCTTCGGTAATCTCGTACGATGCCGGACGAACGTTACGGATGAACACGCGGTCGGGACGTTCCAACACGACCTCCCCGCCGGTCGCCTGCAACCGCACAGCATCGAACACGATCCACGACCCTTCCAGTACGGTAAGGGTGATCTTATTTCCGCCCGGCTTCAGCATATTCGGCTGCAACGGGAGCGAAATCGTGCGGCCTGTTTGCCCGTGGCCGCCTCCCTTCAGCGATTCGACGGACACGCCTTTCAGCAGGAATTTTTCACTTTGCGCATCATTGACGATGACTTTCAACAGTGAGCGCGTCGGACTGGAATCGAACAGATCTATCACAAGATCGAAGTGCGCGGAATCAGGCAATGCCTCGATGCCGAAAAGGATGTTGATTTCATGCGTTCTCCAGCCGGAAGTAGACCAGGTGCCTCCCCAAGTATCGTCAGGTCCGGGCAAAACATAAGGGAAGTCGGTTTTCGGTTCGGAAACGCCGACCAGATAGTAGCCGTCTTCATACCCGAAATCATGCGCCAGAAATTGTTTGTACTCCGAAGGCCCCAATGCCAAATCGGCGGCAGACAGGTCTTTTTTCCCAATTTCCCAAACGGTGACTTCTTGTGCTTTACCGACAACACAAAGGAATAATAATACCGTACACACGAGCTGTTTCATACGTCAATCAATTATTGATGGTTATTTTCACTCCAAAAATAGAGTAAATTTCAATACGATCGTACTCATTTATTATTTCTGACGTCCATAATTTGTTTTTAAAAGGTCATATAGAACTCGCATGGCATTATTGTCATCCACTTGGATGTTTGAAAATCATGCTCGTTTCGTTAAAAAATAATAAGTCGATGTTTGAAAATTGCAGATATAACTATTTTTCCTAATTTTGTATGGAAATAGTTCTGACCATTGATAAAATATGAATAATAAGACAGTTGTATTGTTTCTTTTTTCTTTGTCCGTTTTGGAGTCCTGCGTCCCCGACAAGCCGGAGATACGTACTGCCTGCGAAATGGACAGGACAGGCGATTATTTGCTTAAATGGGAAACGATTCCACCGCTGGAAGGGACTGTAAAAATTTACGAATCACCCGACCCCGATTCTTTCAATATCCAATCGCCGGTTTCCGAACAGAGCATCAAAGAAGGATATAAGACTGTTTTTGCGATGTATGGGAAAGAACGCACCTATTTTCAACTGGTATTTAACAAAAAATATTCCGTCATCACTGCCGAGCGGATTGTCCGTTCGGACGGCATCTTCAACTGGCGGGACATCGGAGGCTATTATACGCAACACAAGCAACAGACCAAATGGGGCAAACTTTTCAGGTCGAGTTCGCTGGCACGGAGCACAACCCTCGATATCGAAACGATGAAAGTCTTGAATGTCAAGACTGTTATCGACCTTCGGACCGATGAGGAAAATTATACCATTCCTTCTACCTATAGGGCGTATCAAACTTTCAACTTGCCGCTGGAGAGCACAAATCCGTTTTCATTTTTCAACAAAGTGATATCCGAAGAAATGAAAAAAGGAGACATCATCATCAAGTTGCAGGATATTCAGATGGAATTGTTGCATAACAACACCAACCAGTTTATCAAGATATTCGACATTTTATTGAATAAAGACAATTACCCGATTGTGATCTACTGCACGCTAGGAAACGAAAGGACGGGGCTGATGACGGCGCTCTTGTTGTCGGCGCTGGAGGTTCCCTACGACCAGATTGTGAGGGACTACATGCTTTCAAACGATTACATCAATTTCAACCAGATCGTTCCGGATGCCGCCGAACGCTATTCTACCGACGTGCAGGAAGCGCTGACCACCCTGTTCAGTTCGCACGAACAAGTGGTGAATTATTTCTTCGACCAGATAGTGAAAGAACACGAATCCGTCGCCAATTACCTGGAAAAAGAATTGAAGCTGACGAATAAAAAAAGGGAAAAACTGAAGGAAATATTGCTCTATCCGGCAAATCATTGAAAATAAACCATTACCTTTGTCGCCGATTTATACGACAAAAATTTTGAAAACATTTGAAGAATTGGGGGTTGCTCCCGCGCTTTTAAAAGCAATCGATGAAATGGGTTTTGAATCCCCCATGCCGGTACAGGAAGAAGTGATTCCGTTTTTACTCGGCCGCGACAACGAAGTGATCGCCCTGGCACAGACCGGCACCGGCAAAACCGCCGCCTACGGGTTGCCGATCCTGCAGCAGATCAACGTAAAAATAGCCAATCCGCAAGCCGTCGTTTTGTGCCCGACGCGCGAACTCTGCCTGCAGATAGCGGGCGACTTGAATGATTATTCCAAATATATCGACAAACTAAGGGTGCTCCCTGTTTATGGCGGTTCCAGCATCGAAAGCCAGATCAAGGCCTTGCGCCGCGGGGTGCATATCGTGGTTGCCACTCCAGGTCGATTGATTGATTTGATCAATCGTAAAACGGTAGATCTGAGCGAAGTGCGCAATGTGATCCTGGACGAAGCCGACGAGATGCTGAACATGGGCTTTGAAGAAAACGTCGACTCCATCCTGGCCTTCATTCCGAAAGACCGAAACATGCTGCTTTTTTCGGCTACAATGCCTGAAGGCATTGCGGGGATTGCAAAAAAATACATGCGTTCGCCCAAAGAAATCGTGATCGGCAGAAAGAATGAAGGCGCCAGCAATGTGAAACACATCTATTATATGGTCAATGCCAAAGATAAATACCTGGTGTTGAAACGTGTAGCAGACTATTATCCCAACATCTACGGCATCATCTTTTGCCGTACGCGCAAAGAGACACAGGAAATCGCCGATCTGCTGATCAGGGATGGCTACAATGCCGATTCGCTGCACGGCGACCTTTCGCAACAACAACGCGATTATGTGATGCAGAAATTCCGCATCCGCAACCTCCGCCTGCTGGTCGCTACCGATGTGGCTGCCCGCGGACTGGATGTCGATGACCTGACACACGTCATTAACTACGGCCTGCCGGATGATGTGGAATCTTATACCCACCGCAGCGGACGGACAGGAAGGGCGGGAAAAACGGGCACTTCAATCGCAATCATCCACCTGAAAGAAAAACACAAAGTCAAAAATATCGAGCGAACCATCCACAAGACTTTCGAGCAAGCCACCATCCCGACCGGGAAACAGATTTGCAACAAACAACTGTTCAATTTTGTCGACAAGATAGAAAAAGTCAGCATCAACGAAGACGAAATCAACGACATCATGCCCTCGATCTACCGCAAACTCGATTGGCTGGACAAAGAAGAAGTCATCAAACGCATGATTTCGCTGGAGTTCAACCGAATAATCAGTTATTACCAGGATGCCGGCGAGATTGAGTCCCCACGGGAAGACCGCGTTCGTCCTGCGAAAAAAGACAGATATAAGCGGGAAGAATATGGCCACGGAAAGAGCAACGGCAAATTCAGCGGCACCGGCCGCCCCTCCGAGAAAGGTTTCGCCCGCCTGTTTATCAACATCGGAAAAATCGACCGCGTACGCCCTCAGCAACTGATCGGTTTGTTGAACGACCACATTCCCGGTCGCAAAGTGGAAGTCGGCCGCATTGACCTGATGAAGAATTTTTCTTTTTTCGAGGTCCGGAAAGAAGATAAAAACAAAGTCATCAAATCTTTGAATAAAAAAAACGCTTTCGGACGTAAAATAGCGATCGAAGAAGCATTCGAAAAATAACAAATCAATACGAAAAAATACTGAACCGCCCTTTTTTACGTTAATAAAGGGGTGTAATGTTTTGAATCAATTGTAAATGAACGTTCGTTTTCTGGTCTTGGCACTGGTTATCCTGCTCGGTCCGCTGCTGCTCAAAGCGCAAAAATCCAGGATTACAGGGATTGTCACCGATTCGGAGGGGCTTCCCATCGAACTGGCTACCGTCGGAGTGCGAGGCACGCTCAACGGGGCTTTTACCGATGAAAAGGGACGATATTCGCTGTCGGTGACGACCGGCGACTCTTGTGTACTGGTATTTTCCTGCCTGGGCTATAACAAAACACAACGGGTCATTCCTTCGGTCGACGGCGATATGCAGGTCAGCGTGCGCATGCGACGATTGTCGCTCAGCCTGGACGGCGTGACGGTGACCGCCGGACGCATACAGACCAATACGCTGGATCACCTCGATCCGACCAAGGCGCGCTTCATTGCAGACCCTTCCGGCGGGAGCATCGAGTCGCTGATTGTCACTTATGCCGGCGTGTCTTCCACCAATGAACTGAGTTCGCAGTATTCCGTGCGCGGCGGAAATTACGACGAGAACATCATCTATGTCAACGGCATCGAAGTTTACCGCCCGCTGTTGATACGAAGCGGCCAACAGGAAGGGCTGAGTTTTATCAATCCCGACCTGACGGCTTCAGTGGGTTTTTCTTCCGGCGGGTTTGACGCACATTACGGCGACAAGATGTCGTCGGTGTTGGACGTGACCTACAAAAAACCTTCGGAATTAGAAGGCGCGGCGACTGCCAGCATGCTGGGCGGAAATGTCTATGTGGGCAGCGCTTCCAATCGATTTACGCAGATCACCGGATTTCGATACAAACGCGGCACCACCTTGCTGAAGACGCTGGACACCAAGGGCGATTACGAACCGACCTTCATGGACCTGCAAAACTACATGACTTATACCTTTTCCCCGAAACTGGAACTGAATACCTTGCTGAATTTTGCAAAAAATGTCTACCATTATACGCCTTCGCAACGGAATACTTCGTTCGGCACCTTACAGGACGTGAAAAATTTTACCGTCTACTACGACGGCTCAGAGCGCGATGAGTTCAATACGCTGTTTGGAGCGATGACCCTGAAATACAACCCTTCCGAACATGCGATGCTGGGGTTGCAGGTTTCGGCGTTCCAATCCAAAGAAAAGGAGACCTTCGATATCGGGGGAGAATATTGGCTCGAAGATGTGCTGGATGCAGACGAAGCTGGCACACAGCATGTCCCGATCGGCACAGGGCTGTTTCACGAGCATGCGCGCGACCGGTTACATTCCAGGGTTGTAAATATTTCGCAGATCGGGTCGCTCAAATCCGCCAACCATGCCTTGAGCTGGGCGGCAGGAATACAACAGGAAAAAATCAGCGATTACATCAAGGAATGGGAGATGCGCGATTCGATGGGCTATTCATTGCCTTACGACGAAGACGCCCTGAAAGTCTATTCCAATCTGTTTTCCGAAAACGAATTGAGTTCGGTGCGCTTTTCCGGCTACCTGCAAGATACCTATAAATTCCGGACTTCAATGGGTCTGTTTTCCATCACCGCCGGCGTGCGTGGGAGTTATTGGGATTTCAACAAGGAATTTATTTTCAGTCCGCGGGCGTCCGTAGGACTGGTGCCTTCCCGCAATCAGAACCTGACATTCCGGTTCGCAACCGGCATCTATTACCAATCGCCTTTTTACAAGGAATTTCGTATGATCAACACCGACAGCGACGGGAATCAATACATCACATTGAACGACCAAATCCGTTCACAACGGTCGATCCATTTCGTGCTGGGCGGCGATTACAGCTTCCATACGAACGACAGGCCTTTCCGGTTCACCGCCGAAGCGTATTACAAAAAATTGAACAATCTGGTTCCTTATTCCGTCAACGACGTAAGAATCAGATACTACGGCGACAATGCGGCCAAAGGCTTCACGACCGGACTGGACATGAAACTCTTCGGAGAGTTTGTCCCGGGTACAGATTCCTGGCTGAGCTTCTCGCTGATGAAAACAGAGCAAGACCGGGACGGGATCAAAACGCCGTTGCCTACCGACCAGCGCTACAATATTTCGCTGTTTTTCACGGATTATTTTCCGAATTTCGACCGGATAAAATTCAACCTGAAAGCAATCTGGTCGGACGGATTGCCCTACTCGACACCAAATTATGTGTTTGAACCGCGTTTCCGTTCCAAAGGCTACCGCCGTGTAGATATGGGAATGGCCTACTTGCTTCTGGATAACGGAGATAAGACGTACGACGGATCTCTGTTGCGCCGCCTCAAATCGGTCTGGTTTGGGATTGACGCCTTCAATCTGTTGGACATCAATAATGTAAGCTCCTATCTGTGGTTTTCTGATATTCAAGGAAATCAATACGCCGTGCCTAATTATCTTACTGGAAGACAAATAAATCTTAAATTACTGATTGAGTTTTAGAGGAAATCCGCATTTCAACTTTCAATTCTCAATTAGTTGTATTACCTTTGCAGTCTTGTTTGAAAAAACACTGAATAATATTCTAACAAATATAAATGCTGTAATTTTATGGAAATTTCTCATATCGAACATCTGGGAATAGCAGTCAAAAGTATCGAGAGCGCGCTTCCGTATTACGAAGGAGTCCTCGGATTAAAATGCTACAATATCGAAACTGTGGCCGACCAGAAAGTGAAAACCGCTTTTTTCCAAGTCGGGCAAACGAAGATTGAATTGTTGGAGCCGACTTCCGACGATTCTACGGTTGCAAAATTTATTGAAAAACGGGGCGAAGGCATTCATCACATCGCTTTCGCTGTTCCGAATACTTCCGTTGCATTGACTGAAGCGGAAAGCAAAGGCATCCAATTGATCGATAAAACAGCTCGTCCCGGAGCCGAAGGCCTGAATATCGGATTTCTTCATCCGAAATTTACCGGCGGTGTGTTGACGGAATTGTGCGACCACACGAAAAACGAATAAAATATCAATATAATAAGAACATGAGCAATCAACTTGAAAAAGTAAAAGAGCTGATAGATTTACGTGCTAAAGCTCGCTTGGGAGGTGGTGAGGCTGCGATTGAGAAACAACATGCCCAAGGAAAATATACCGCCAGAGAACGAATCACCATGCTGGTTGACGAAGGCAGTTTTGAAGAATTGGATATGTTTGTCCAACACCGTTGCACCAACTTCGGGATGGAAAAGAAGCAATTTCTCGGCGACGGCGTAGTCACCGGCTACGGCACCATCGAAGGCCGTCTGGTCTACCTGTTTGCACAAGATTTTACAGTGATCGGCGGCTCGCTGTCCGAATCAATGGCGATGAAAATCTGCAAAGTCATGGACATGGCAATGAAAATGGGCGCACCGATCGTCGGAATCAATGATTCGGGAGGCGCACGCATCCAGGAAGGCATCAATGCCTTGGCAGGTTATGCAGAAATTTTCCAGCGTAACATCTTGGCGTCGGGCGTCGTGCCCCAGATTTCCGGCATCTTCGGCCCTTGCGCCGGCGGCGCGGTATATTCACCGGCATTGACCGATTTCACCATCATGGCCAAAGGAATGAGTTACATGTTCCTGACCGGTCCCAAAGTAGTCAAAACTGTGACCGGCGAAGATGTGACGCAAGAACAGTTGGGGGGCGCCACCGTGCACGCTTCCAAATCGGGCGTGACGCATTTCGTGGTGGAAAACGGCGAAGAAGGCCTCGCGTTGATTCGAAGACTGTTGACTTACCTTCCGCAAAACAACCTGGAAGAAGCCCCGGTGAAAAAGACGCATGACCCGATCGATCGGCTGGAAGATTCGTTGAACGAGATTATTCCCGACAGCCCTAACAAACCCTACGACATGTACGAAGTGATCGGAGCCATCATCGACGACGGCGAATTTCTTGAAGTGCATGCCGACTACGCACAAAATATCATCGTCGGATTCGCCCGTTTCAACGGACAATCGGTCGGGATTGTAGCCAACCAGCCCAAATGTCTCGCGGGCGTGCTGGATATCAATGCTTCACGCAAGGCCGCGCGGTTTGTCCGCTTTTGCGACGCATTCAATATCCCGTTGGTCACGCTGGTGGACGTTCCCGGATTTCTCCCCGGCACCGGCCAGGAATATGGAGGCGTCATTGTGCATGGCGCTAAATTGCTGTACGCCTACGGCGAGGCCACTGTCCCCAAAGTGACGGTGACACTGCGGAAATCCTACGGCGGCGCACATATCGTGATGAGTTGTAAACAATTGCGTGGCGACATGAATTATGCTTGGCCAACGGCGGAAATTGCCGTCATGGGAGGCGCCGGCGCAGTGGAAGTCTTGTATGCAAAAGACGCAAAAGAAGCAGAAGATCCCGTGGCTTTCCTGTCGGAAAAAGAAAAAGAATATACTACCGCTTTTGCAAATCCATACAATGCAGCCAAATACGGATATATCGACGATGTGATCGAACCCCGAAACACCCGTTTCCGCGTGATTCGCGCTTTACAGCAATTGGCTACCAAAAAGCAATTTAATCCGGCAAAAAAACACGATAATTTACCTTTATAACAGCGTTGTTCCCGATTGCAAACAGGCAATCGGACAGCTTACAGACGCTAAAAACTGAAAAATAATGAGAAATCTTAAAGTTATATCGGGAATTTGTTTGTTTTTCATCTTCTTCGCCGGAGCGCAGGCGCAACGAACATCTTTTCTGAGAATCAATGAAGTGCTGGTGATCAATCAGGACAATTATGTAGACGACTACGGCAAGAAACACCCGTGGATCGAGATCTACAACTCTTCTCCTGCAACGGTAGATATCGGCGCTTGCTTTCTGACAAACGACCTCAGAAATCCCAAAAAGTATATGGTGCCGAAAGGCGATGTGCTGACCAAGATCAGTCCCCGTCAGCATGTCCTTTTCTGGGCGGACAACAATCCGACTTACGGCACTTTCCACCTCAATTTCACGCTCGATCAGGATTCGACAAAAACCAATTTCATTGCTTTGTTTGATTCCGACGGACGGACATTGATCGATTCGGTGACGATTCCGGCAGGACAAAAGGCGGACATCAGCTACGGCTTGGTGGAAGACGGCTGGACACAGCAAAAACTGGAAGAAACGCTCCGACTCAATTCATTGTATAAAAAAGGAGACAAACTCTGGGTCTACTACGAAAAAGTGACTCCCAGCGCCAACAATGTGATCCTCGATTCGAATGAGAAGATAGAAAATTTCAAATTGAACGACGCCGACGGATTGGGAATGACCCTCACTGCCATGTCGGTTGTATTCGTCGCACTGATTCTTTTGTATCTGATATTCAAATATATAGGAAAAGTAGCGATGGACCTGAGCCGGAAACGGGTGATGAAAGTCTCCGGAGTAACCAAGGAGCAAGCCAGCGAATTGGCCTCCGAATCGGGAGCACTGTACGCCGCCATTGCGATGGCGATTTATGAAACAACGGAAGCCCACGACGCCGAAAACATGGTGCTGACCATCAAAAATGTCGCCCGTAATTATTCGCCGTGGAGTTCCAAGATCTATAGTTTAAGAACACTGCCTAAAAAAAATTAACAGATGAAACGAGCATGATTTTCAAACATCCAAGTGGATGACAATAATGACATGCGAGTTCCATACGACCTTTTAAAAACAAATTATTGACGTATGAAAAGTTTTAAATATACCATTAACGGAAATGTTTATAAAGTAGTTGTAAACAGGGTTGAAGACACGATAGCCGAAGTGGAAGTGAACGGTACGCCCTATAAGGTGGAGATGGATAAACCGACCACCAAACATGTAGTCACCATCAAGCGTCCGGCTCAGGCAGCCGTAGCACCGATTGCTCGTCCCCAACAGACAGCTTCCGTGGCAGGAACCATCCATTCTCCGCTGCCCGGCATCATCCTGGAAGTCTTCTGCAAAGTAGGCGACACGGTGAAACGCGGACAGAAATTGATCGTCCTCGAAGCCATGAAAATGGAGAACGTGATCAATTCCGACCGCGACGGAGTGATAAAAGAATTGAAAGTTAACAAAGGAGATTCTGTGTTGGAAGGAGCAGACCTCGTTATAGTTGAGTAATCATGAACAGTTTCCTGTCGTTTCTTGTAGAAAACATACAAACATTTTTCACCTATACGGGCTTCGTCAACGTGACGCCCGGACATATCGCCATGATTGTGGTCGGACTGATTTTTATCTACCTGGCCATAGCGCATGAATTTGAACCGATGCTGTTGATTCCGATCGGGTTTGGAATCCTGATCGGTAATATTCCGTTCAAAGATGCGGGTTTACAGATCGGTATCTACGAAGAGGGATCCGTGTTGAATATCCTGTATCAAGGAGTGACGAAAGGCTGGTATCCGCCGCTGATCTTCTTGGGGATTGGAGCGATGACGGACTTCTCTGCATTGATTTCCAATCCGAAATTGATGCTGGTGGGCGCTGCGGCGCAGTTCGGCATCTTCGGCGCGTATGTCCTGTCACTGTTTTGGGGATTTGAGCCAAACCAGGCGGGGGCAATCGGCATTATCGGCGGCGCCGACGGACCGACGGCCATCTTCCTTTCTTCCAAACTGGCACCCAACCTCATGGGCGCCATCGCCATCTCCGCGTATTCCTACATGGCATTGGTGCCGGTGATACAGCCGCCTCTGATGCGACTTTTCACGACTAAGAAAGAACGCGTCATGCGGATGAAACCGCCGCGCGCCGTCTCGCAGACAGAGAAGATCGTCTTCCCAATTGTCGGATTGTTGCTGACTTGCTTTCTCGTTCCTTCGGGACTGCCGTTGCTGGGGATGCTGTTTTTCGGCAATCTGCTGAAAGAATCGGGCGTAACGCGCCGTTTGGCCGAGACAGCCCGCGGCCCGTTGATCGATACCATCACCATCTTGCTGGGAGTGACGGTGGGCGCCTCAACACAAGCGACCCAATTCCTGACATTCAATTCGCTGAAGATTTTCGGTCTGGGAGCGCTGTCGTTTATCATCGCCACTTCAGCCGGGATTCTGTTTGTCAAGTTCTTTAACTTATTCCTGAAAGAAGGAAATAAAATCAACCCGTTGATCGGAAATTCCGGCGTTTCGGCAGTACCTGATTCCGCGCGGATCTCACAGACTGTCGGTCTGGAATACGACCCCACCAATTACCTGTTGATGCATGCCATGGGACCCAATGTGGCCGGCGTCATCGGTTCAGCGGTCGCTGCAGGAATTTTGTTGGGATTCCTTTCGTAACGGAATCTCTTCTGCTAGAAACGCACTTCATTCGGATGACTTCGCAATTACAAAGGTGGAAATAGCGGCATTGGTATCGGGAGGCGTGGACAGTTCGGTGGTGGTCTATCGACTGAAGGAAGCAGGGTATGATCCGGTCATTTTCTATATCCGTATCGGAATGGAAGATGCCGACGGGATCATCGACTGCCCTTCTGAAGAAGACATCGAAATCACTTCGTTCATCGCTAAAAAATACGGTTGCCGGATGGAGATCGTTTCCCTGCACGAAGATTATTGGGAAAATGTGATCAGCTATACGCTCGATGCCGTGAAACGTGGATTGACTCCCAACCCGGATATGATGTGCAACAAACTCATCAAATTCGGGTGCTTCGAGCAAAAATGGGGATACCAATTCGACCGGATCGCGACGGGTCATTATGCTACCACTACGGTCGTCGACGGGAAAACCTACTTATCTACCGCTGCCGACAAGGTGAAAGACCAGACCTATTTCCTGGGGCAGGTGAATTATCTGCAGTTGTCGAAACTGATGTTCCCGATCGGCGATTTGCAAAAAAGCGAAGTCCGCGCCATTGCAGCCCGCGAAAACCTTCCGAGCGCATTGCGGAAAGACAGCCAGGGGATATGCTTCCTGGGAAAAATCAACTACAACGATTTCATCCGCCGCTATTTGGGCGAACAGCCCGGCGCCATCGTCGAACTGGAAACGGGAAAGACCATCGGCACTCACAAAGGCTATTGGTTTCACACCATCGGACAACGCAAAGGACTGGGACTGAGCGGGGGGCCATGGTTTGTCATCAAAAAAGATATTCCACGCAACATCATCTATGTCTCCAACGGATATGATCCGGAGACGCAATACGGAAAATGCGTAAACCTACGTGATTTGAGTTTTATCACTCAAGACCCATGGGGTGCGTTTGACGACTGCAAAGCGGTCGCTTTCAAGATTCGCCACACCCCCGAATTTACGTTCGGCACCCTCCGCCGCATCGGCGATATCTATCGCATCGAATCGGAAGAAAAAATCCAAGGCATCGCCTCCGGACAGTTTGGCGTGATCTACGACAGGGAATGTCGGTTGTGTCTGGGAAGCGGCGTCATTATGGAGGAAGAGTGAGGTAAAAATAGTTAACAAGAAAAATGGCTTGGGTAGACAGGAGAATTGACACTCACGAAATGATAAGAACATTTTTCAAGGAAACGAAAGAATTATTCTAAAGAAATGCAACTCATGTTTGTTTATCTCTGATGGATTGTCTACTTTTGTTTCCTTAACAGCGTGCAATTATGAACTTAGCAAGAAAAATGCCTGTTGGCATACAGGATTTTGAAGATCTGCGTACTAACAATTATGTGTATGTGGACAAAACACTGTATATCTATCAATTGGTAACACAAGGTAAACCTTATTTCCTCGGTCGTCCGCGACGGTTTGGCAAAAGTCTGTTCCTCTCCACCCTCAAAGCCTACTTTGAAGGCAAACGCGAACTGTTTGAAGGACTCGAAATATCAGAACTCGAAAAGGACTGGACGGAATATCCGGTAATCTATCTGGATTTCAACAGAGAAAACTATGTTGATTTGAAAGCGCTGTATGTTGCGATGGATACCATGCTGAATATTTCAGAAGAAAAATACGGCATAACAGATATTGCTTCAACGCCCTCATCACGTTTATCGAAGTTAATCCGGTACACGCATGAGACAACGGGCAAAAAGGCAGTCGTGTTGGTAGACGAGTACGACAAAGCGCTCGTTTCCACCATGGATAACCCTGAATTGAATGAGCAAATTCGCAATGCATTTAAGGGATTTTACGGCGTTTTGAAGGCCGAAGACGCGCATCTGCGTTTTGTGTTTCTTACCGGCGTCACGAAATTCTCTAAAGTGAGCGTTTTCAGCGACCTGAACCAACTTGTGGACATCAGTTTGGACGAGGATTTTGCCGGCGTATGCGGAATTTCCGAAAC
>JAISUK010000090.1 GCA_031272075.1 Dysgonamonadaceae bacterium | reverse complement strand
CGTGGGTTTTTTTACCGTGTTTCTTTTGGCTAAAACCCCAAACCTATAATTTATTTTTTTCTTTTTTTTCACATAATAAAAAAAAAAAAAATTTTTTTTTTTTTTTTTTTTTGTCGATTATTATAAAAATTATATACTTTTGCGCAATCATTTATTAAAAATTATAACAAATCGGATGAAACGAGCATGATTTTACGAACATCAAGGCGATGACAATAATAATATGCGAGTTACATACGACCTTAAAAAAAACAAATTATTAATGTATGAAAAACTTTTCAAAGTTTAAAGCAACGGGTTCGACGAAACTTTGCTGTTTATTCTTTGTGGTTTGTTTGTTATCGCAATCAGAAAATCGTGTCCTTGCTGACGAGACTCCGATGGGAGGGGAGGACTTCATTAGTTCTCAGCTAGTTAACGAAGACGCATTATCGCCTGCCGATACCCAACAACAAAGGAGAATTACAGGAAAAACCATCGACTCGCACGGAGCGCCGCTGGCAGGCGTATCCATTCGTGTAAAAGGAACGACTATCGGAACCGCCTCCGACGGTGAGGGTCGTTTCAACCTTGCGTTACCTGACCGAAACGACCAGGTTCTCGTGTTTACCTACATCGGCATGAAAACCAGAGAAGTTCGGTTGGCTGATCTCAGCACCGACATTTTAACCGGTAGAAAAGAGTATGTGCTCTCGCTACAGGAAGAAGAACAAGTCATCGATGACCTGGTCGTCACCGGTATGTTTGACCGAAAAGCGGAGAGTTTTACCGGCGCCGCTCGAACCATCAAAAAGAGCGAACTGAAGCAGGTGGGCAATACCAATCTGTTTCAGAGTTTGAAGAACCTGGATCCTTCGCTGAAGATTTTCGACAACCTTGAAATGGGTTCCGACCCCAACACCATGCCGGATATGAATCTCCGCGGTGTTTCCTCATTTCCGGGCGAAACAGTGAATACGGATTTGAAAGCCAACTTCCAGTCCAAACCGAATACGCCGTTGTTTATCGTCGACGGCTTCGAAGCCTCGTTGCAGGAAGTATTCGACATGGACATGAACCGCATTGAGAGTGTCACGATTTTGAAAGACGCTGCCTCAAAAGCCATCTACGGATCGAAAGCCGCCAATGGCATCATTGTAATCGAAACCATCGGGGTAGGCGTTGACGGCATCCGAGTCACTTATACCGGCAATCTGGATCTGGAAATGCCAGACCTTACCAGTTACAACCTGATGAACGCAGAAGAAAAATTGCAGGCAGAATTATTGCAAGGCGTGTATACTGGCTATTATAACCCCACTGATTATACTCGAATGCAAAGCTATCTGGAAAAACAGAAGCGCATCGCCGAAGGATTGGATCAGTATTGGTTATCTATTCCTTTGCGCGTGGGAGCCGGTCAGAAACATTCCGTTGAAGCACAGATGGGTACCAAAGAGCTTCAAACTCGACTTAATTTAACCTACCAGAACGTGGAAGGCGTCATGAAAGAATCCGGTCGCCAGAATCTTTCCGGTACTTTCAATATTTCTTATCGAAAAAACAATGTATTGTTCCGCAATATCGCTTCCGTTACAAGCAATAAATCCACCGATTCTCCTTATGGCAATTTTGCTGCGTACACCCTTGCCAATCCGTATTCGCCTGCTTACGACGAAAACGGGAAAGCAAACAGATACTATGATACCGGGACAACTTTATACGCATCTCCCTTGTACGATGCCGATTTACATATCATTGATCAGACTTCTTATCTGCTGTTTTCAGAGAAACTCTATCTGGAATGGGAAATATCCCAGGGATTCAAAGCTATAGGGAGAATGAATTACACCACCCAGCGCAGCGATGCAGATGAATATTTTCCTTATAATCATTCTACTTTCAATACGTATGGGATAAATAATTATAGTGCTCGTGGTTCTTACAAATTGAATCAAGGCAAACTGAATCAGTATTCAGCCGAAACTTTGCTCTCTTACAACAAAACCTTTGTAGAAAAACACAATGTGACATTCAACGGCTCTTGGAGCATTGATGACAAGACAGCTACCGAAGTGGCCAGTAAAGTCTATGGATTCCCTTCAGACGCTATGGATAAATATTATCAAAACACTGGAGGGATTTTTTATGTTTCAGGCAGTGAAAAATATCCTTCCGGAGCAACTACAACTGCCAGAAATGTAGGTTTTACGCTGGCAACAAACTACACTTACGACGAACGGTTCCTTTTCGACGGAACGCTTCGTCGCAATGCTTCTTCCGTGTTTGGAGTAGATAATCGTTGGGCAACTTTCTGGAGCGCCGGATTGGGTTGGAACCTGCACAACGAGGCTTTCTTCGCCCCAATAAACAATACTGTCAAACTGTTTAAAATCAGGGGAAGCATTGGCTATACCGGCAATCAGAATTTAAGTGAAAATCGCTCGCAGGCATCCTATCTCTTCTACTCCGATTATTACAACAACTATTGGGTGGGATCCTATCTGAACAATATGGAAAATCCTTCTTTACAATGGGAAGAAAAGAAAGATTTCAATATTGGATTCGATCTGGATGTGAAAGGTGTCAGTGTGGTATTCGACTGGTATCGGGCGGATACGAAAAACTTGGTTACCAAAGTCAGTTTGCCCGGTTCTACCGGATTCAAAGAAGTCAACGAAAATCTGGGGCTGGTGCGCAACAACGGCTTTGAACTCTCCCTGCGGGTGCCGGTGATTCGACATTCCAACGGGTTCCTGAATCTGGTCGGAAATATTGCCACCAACGACAACAAATTAATCGAATTGTCGGACGCCATGGCTGATTTCAATGCCAATCAAATGGCGCTTGCACAGACCAAAGACCATGTAACGCCGGTATTGATGTATTACGAAGGCATGCACATGAATACCATCTGGGCAGTGCCGTCGTTGGGGATTGACCCGGCCGACGGTTTTGAAGTGTATCTTGACAGAGATGGAAATCAAACCAAGCAATGGGATGCTTCCAACATGATCGCCGCAGGTATAAGAGACTCCAAATACAACGGCAACTTCGGTATCAACGGCGAATACAAGGGCTTTGGTTTTAATGTGACATTTACCTTCCTGGGCGGAGGCCAACTCTACAACCAGACCCTGGTAGACAAAGTGGAAAATGCGGATATCCGTTTCAATGTGGATAAAAGGGTGCTTTATGGAAGATGGCAAAAGCCGGGCGACGTGGTGCCGTTCCGTCGCATTACCGAAAGCTATACGTATGATTACGATTTGATTGCTACGCTGGACGTGCGTACCGAATACGGCAAAACCAGGGCAACCACCCGGTTTGTCCAGGACAATAACGAACTGAATCTCTCGGCGGTTTCATTGTATTACGATGTCAATCGCAAATGGATTGAAAAATTAGGATTCGAACGCATCCGGTTTCAGGCCAATATGAACGATGTCTATAAATGGTCAACCATCGGCATCGAACGCGGTACGACTTATCCGTTTGCCCGCACATTGAGTCTTTCTTTAACAGCTACTTTTTAATTTGAACGATTATGAAAAATAAATTCATATTTTTAGTCTTATCGGTCGTGTTTGTCTTCGCGACAACCTCCTGTGAGGATTGGTTAGACGTCAAACCGGAAAATGAAGCATCGCAGGAAAGTGTCTTCTCTTCTGTCGAAGGATTTCACAGCGCTCTGTCGGGCGTATACCTCGGCATGGGTGATATAGATCTGTATGGGATGCACCTGACGTGGCACATGGTTGACTACCTGGCGCACTATTATGCATCCATCCCCGGTTCGGTTGATCTATATCTTCATACGCATCAGTATGATCACGCCAATGTATCTCCCTATATTCAGAATATCTGGGACAAACAGTATAACCTGATTGCCAATTGCAATAATTTATTAAGCAAATTGGATGAATATCGCGCCAATGTGGACGAGTTGAATTATCAACTTATTCGCGGTGAAACGTTGACGCTCAGAGCGTTCTTGCATTTCGATCTGATGCGGCTGTTCGGCAAAGGCAATTTAAGTCAAAGGAATGTGGGCACCGAATTGACCATCCCCTACGTAACCGAGTTTAAGAAAGAAATTACGCCCCAACCCACCTACAACGAATTCTTTACGCTTCTCGAAAAAGACTTGCGCGAAGGCATTGCATTGTTATATGGAGAAAATGGGGAAAACTGCTATCGGTTGACTTATGATGATCCTTTCTTTGATGAAGCCAACGGGCGTGATTACGCCTATTGGACTTATTTTAACTATAATACCTCACCGCGGATAGACTATTTGACTGCCAGGGCCATTCTGGCGCGGGTACTGATGTGGGAAGGAAAATCAGAAAGCTATCAGGAAGTCCTTGATATCGCTCAGGAATGGATTGATACGGAAAATGACAGCTTCCCCGATGACTGGGACTGGGTCATTTCTTTCTATCTTTCTTATAATCTATACGAGAATTACATCCTTTCGATGGAAAACATTTGGCACTTGAAAGTAAATAGTTTGTTCTCTTATGTTGGTGACTGGCTCGACGCTTCCAATCCAACCGCTACCTATCAGCGTATTTATCTGTCGCAGGCAACGGCGTTTGAGATCTTCGAAAACAATAGCGGCAACAATACGGCTACCAGCGATTATCGCTTTGTGTATATGCTGCAACCGCAAGGTTCGGGTGGATTAAACTATGCTACCTTGAAAATGGAACAAATTCTTGATGTAACGACAGCGACTGGAAATGCAAAACCAACTGCTGGTTTGATTCCGTTGATCGGCACCTCGGAATTGTACTACTATTGTGCTGAAGTCTATATGAATCAGGGAAATCTCGGCAAAGCGATAGAAGCGCTGAATACCGTCAGGCAGCATCGAGGCATCTCGGCAGATTTGCCAAATACGTTGACTGCCGGAGAGGTGAAAGCGGAAATCTTGAAAGAATGGCGCAAAGAATTTGTCAGTCTCGGGCAGTTGTTCTACTTCTACAAACGCTGGGGAGTGGAAACTGTGGTTGGTTATTCCGAACCCATGACGGATTTGCAATATGTGCTTCCAATTCCGGACGATGAAATCACTTATGGTAACAGACAATAAATCACAATTAATTTGTTTATTTATGAAAAATTTAATACAGTTCGGATTGATAATCTTCGTTTTTGCGCTTGCCTTTTGCGGTTGCAAAGAAGATATGATAGAACCTTACAATATGAGGGGGCTGTTTTTTACGACTAAAACGCTGAATGCTTCGTTTATCATGATTCCAGATGAGGAAAAGATGATTACCTCTATCCGCGTAAAAGTGATGGGAGACACGGTGAGCTACGACCGACCGTTTAAAGTGGAAGTAGTGCCGGGTGACGGAACTACGGCAAGCGAAAGCCAATACAGAATTATCGATGCCGTGGTGCCTGCAGGCGAATGGTTTGGCAGCGTACGCATCGAAGTGGCCAATCCGGCCAAACTGACAGGCGTTCCTTCGTTGTTGGCGGTGACGCTGAAAATAGTGGAAAACGAAAATTTTACCCCCGGTGGATTCATGGATTTCCTACAGGTCAAACTCACATGGACGGCAGATTATGCGAAGCCGAGAACCTGGCGCGAAATGCGCTTCTTTTTCTGCTCTTATTATTCGACCAATGTGTATAAAGCAATTATCGAGTCCTGCGGAATTACCGAGTTCGACTACTATCAGGCAAATCCGGAAACCGGTTATCAATATGACCAGTATGAAGGATTTGTTTTGGGTAAAAAATTTGGTGATTGGGTGCGTAATTACAATGCTACCCACGACGACGTTTATCGTCACGACGACGGTGACGGCACTTACGATAACGACGGCGACGGCATCAGCGACTATGTCGGCCAGCCGATTGTCCCGCTTCATTAATATTTAATTATCGACGTATGAAAAAAATAATAATTTATCTCATTATCGTGTTCCCATTCCTGACAACAGCCTGCTTTAAAGATTTAGGCCATGAATGGGACAGAGATTCTATTCCGGAAATAGTGATCGATACTACCGGCATTCCGGCAACTTTAAGCGTGCTTCAGTTCGATCACCTGAAAGTTGCGCCCACGGTATCCAAAGAAGGTCTGACAGCCGCCGATTTTTCCTACAAATGGTATCTGTCGTATGTGATGGGGTATCCGGGCGAGGAACGGGCATACATGCCCGATCCCATCAGTACCGATGCTGCATTAGACTATGTGATTGATCTCCAACCTACCTCTGGCTCTTATTCCTATTCCCTGTGGCTTCAAGTCACCGATAAAACCGGACTTCGTAAAGATTTCCGTTGGAGTCTGCTCGTACTTTCGGCTTACGGGGATGGACTGGTTATCGCCGATACCAAGGATGGAAGCACGACCGACCTGACACTCATTGAAGGACGTTCGTTTACTGAAGCCTGGACACAAGATGATAGAATTTCCAGAAATCTTTATTCTGTTAAAAATGGAGAAGCTTATGCTGGTCTTATTACCAACTTGTCGCCAGGATGGAATGCTAATTCAACCGGAGGCAAGCGGCTTTACGGCATCACTGCCCAAGGAGACTTTGTCGTTGTCAGTGCCATCGATTACAGTCTTATCGGAAAGAATCACGATTTAAGCTATGACGACCAAATGGTCTTCAAAGCCACGCAAGCGCTTGAAACGTCCACTTCGTCTTATTCTGCACTCGTTACCGACGGGAAAATCTATCCAATGGTGACAAGTTTATTGCCTGAAAGATTTCACCTTTCGATGACTGAAAATTATTCCAGCGGCGGTGTTACCAAGACCAATTACGTGGACAAGTATGTGGCATACGTCCACGGGAACGGCACTTGGTGGGGTATCTGGTACGATAAAAACAACGGCGCTTTTATCGGACAAAAATCATCCTATCCAAATTACAGTGGCGTGTTGACCCCGACAGATAAGGATGCAAGTTCTAATTTTGACCCGCTCGATGTGCCGGGCAGAGAGACGCTCTATGCTGCAGTAGGTTCTCAAAATGAAGACTATTTCCTGATGAAATACGGCTCGACGTACGAAATCTATACGGTCACCAACAATACCGGAATGGCGCGCGACAAGATCACTATTCCGGGCAGTGAAATTGCACAGGCGAAATTTTTTGCAGTCAGCGAGCGGACGAAAACAGTCTTCTTCGCAGACCAAACAGCCGTTTATGCGATTATCCTTTCCGGAGGAACGCCGACAGTCAAGAAAATGTATTCGGTTTCTTCGGGAGAAATTACCGCATTCTCTGTGTTCCGCCAGGCCTGGTACTTGCGAAATCCGTCGCTGTATGTGAGTGGCGTCGGCTACAAAGTGCCGATTGCCAATCACGAAACCATGTTGTTGCTCGGGGTATCGTCCGGCAACAGCGGTACCTTGTATGAATTGCCGTTGCTCGGCGCCGACCTTGCTACGGTGGACAACAGCAAAGTGATCTCGTATTCCGGTTTCGGGAAAATTTTGAGTATTTCCGCGCAGGAATAAATGATTTTTATTACGGGAGGTTGTCTTTGACTTTAGAGACAACCTCTCTTTTTATTGTTTAAAAATATATGTTACAACCAATTATCAAAGTCGAACACTTATCACATAAATATTCCGTGCAATGGGCTATTCGGGATATTAATTTCGAGATCGCCGAAAATGGCGTTACCGGCCTGCTGGGATCGAACGGCGCAGGCAAGTCCACTACCATGAACATCATCTGCGGTGTGCTGAACCAGACCGCAGGCCAAGTTTTCCTCAATGGCATCGACCTGGCCAAAGAGCCGGTGAGAGCCAAACAAAACATCGGGTTTTTGCCGCAAAAACCGCCGCTATACGGCGACCTGACGGTTGATGAATACCTGACTTATGCCGCTGACTTGCGACTGATGGACAAACAGGCCGTCAAACCGGCGGTAGAACACGCCAAGGAACGGTGCGGCATCGCACATTTCAGCAAAAGGTTGATACGCAACCTCTCAGGCGGTTACCAACAACGGGTCGGAATCGCACAGTCCATCATCCATAATCCCAAATTCGTAGTGCTCGACGAGCCTACCAATGGCCTGGATCCCAACCAGATCGTCGAAATCAGAGAGCTTATCAAAGAAATTGGGAAAGACCGGTCGGTATTGCTGTCCACGCATATCTTGCCGGAAGTGCAGGTTACCTGCAACTACATCAAAATGATCGAAAACGGACAGCTGGTTTTTTCGGGGACCTCTGAACAGTTCAACAATTACCTCGAACCCGAACGTTTTACGGTGACTCTGCTCAATCCGCCACCTGCGGAAGAGTTGCATGCCATCCCCGGCGTCATCGAAATAGAATCCAATCAGGAAGGACACTATCGCATCCGGTTTGCCGGAAACAAAAATATTACCAAAGAAGTGGTGGAACTCAGCGTCGCTCGCAACTGGGAGTTGACAGAGATCGCGCTGGAAAAAAGTTCGTTGGACGAAGTTTTCTCTTTCCTGTCGAAACAAAGTCAACAATCCACAGAAGCCTGACAGATGAGAACGATCGCAAAAATTACAAAAGTCGAATTACGACTGTTGTTCTGTTCGCCTATTGCTTGGCTGATTATCATTATTTTCGGAATACAAACGAGTATCGCCTTTTGCAATTTGTTTGGAAATATGGTGGAAGGCCAGCCTCTGGGCATGTCCTTGTTTAGCGTCACCAAGCGGCTTTTCGCAGACCGGTTCGGGCTGTTTTCGCAGGTGCAGCAATACCTCTATCTCTATATTCCATTATTGACAATGGGCGTCATGAGTAGAGAGCGCAGCTCGGGATCGATCCGGCTGTTGTTTTCTTCACCCGTGACCAACCGGCAGATCATTCTGGGTAAGTTTGTGGGGCTGTCTGTCTTCGCATTGGCCTTGTTGGGCGTGTTGTTGGTTTATGCGGTTTTTTGCTGCTTTGTGGTGAAAGATTTTGATTTCATAGCGCTTATTTCCGCATTCGCAGGTATTTATTTATTGACGTTGAGCTATTCCGCCATCGGGCTGTTTATGTCTACGCTGACTTCCTACCAGGTGGTGGCAGCCATGACAACATTGGCAACACTGACGCTGTTGAATCTTGTGGGCACAGTCGGTCAGAAGATTGCTTTCGTTCGCGATATCACCTACTGGATTTCCATTCAGGGACGCGCCGACGAGATGATGAAAGGACTGCTTTGCAGCGAAGATGTGTTGTATTTCCTGCTCGTTTCGGCTGCTTTTCTGGCATTTGCTATCTTGAAACTCAATTTTGAACGGAAAAAAGCGCCGCTAAAAACCCGAATACTCCATTATGCAGGCGTCTGTCTGGCAACGGTTTTCTTGGGATACTTGTCGTCGCGCCCGATTTTGAAATGCTACTGGGATGCCACTTGTACCAAAGAAAATTCGCTGTTGCCCAACGGTCAGCAAGTGATGAAACAAATGGATGGCGGCTTGACTGTGACAACCTACGTCAATCTGCTGGATGAATGTTTCACTTATGGGTTGCCTGCAAACCGCAACGAAGATATCCGTCGGTTTCGCGATCATATCCGCTTTAAGCCTACCATGAAAATGAAATATGTTTATTATTATGATAAGACGGAAAACGAATCGCTGGAGAAACGATTCCCCGGCATGAGCGATGAGCAGAAAGCCAAAGAACTGGCCGAGGGGATGGAACTGAACCTGGAGAAATTCCTGACTCCTACTCAAATACGCGAAAAGATAGATCTTTCATCCGAAGGAAACAGATTTATTCGGATCCTCGAACGCTCAAATGGTCAAAATTCCGTATTGCGGGCGTATGACGGCGCCAGCCCAATGCCGGGAGAAGGCGAAATCACGGCAGCGATGAAACGACTGGTCAGGAAACCGATTCAGATCGCTTTTCTTACTGGACATGGCGAACGTGCGATAGACAGGAAAGCCGACCGCGATTATTTCAGGTTTGCACAAGATATTACAGATCGAAAATCGCTGGTGAACAACGGTTTTGATTGCCGAAAAATCAACCTGCAGTACGATTCCCTCCTCGCGGACAGCGTAGATATTCTGGTGATTGCTGACGTCAAAACGCCACTGGACACAATGGAGTTGGCCGCTATTCACCGCTTTATGGAGGCAGGCGGCAGCTTGTTGATCGCCGCAGAGCCCGGCCGGCAGGCAGCCATGAACCCGATAGTCGCACCCTTGGGTATCACTTTCAAAACAGGGCAAGTGGTGGTCGACAGCACCGACTTTAAACAAAATATCGTGTTCGGACGAATCACGCCCGACTGTGCACGCCAGGCGAGGATGCTGCAATGGATGCGGCGGTGGAACTACCGCGTTTCCATGCCCGATGCGGTGGGGATTGAAATAAACAATCTGACGGACAGCATTGCGGTGGTTTTAGCTACAGACTCGGTCAACAGTTGGAATGAACTGCGGACGGTAGTTTTTGATGATCTCCGTATCAAGCGCGCCGTGGATGAACCGGAAGAATCGAATATCCTGGGCCTTCAGCTGATTCGTCAACAAAACGGGAAGCCACAGCGGATGCTCATCATGGGCGATGCCGATTTTCTCAGCAATGGAGAGTCAAATAACTACCGACAAGGCGTATTGATCGACAACGACCTGTTTATAAAAGAAATGATGATGTGGCTTACCGATCACGAATTTCCGATAGATGACCGACGTCCGCGAAGTCCCGACGATGCAATCTATGTCAGCGTGGAGTCCATTCCGGCGGTCAAAACGGCCATCATTGGCGGATTGACTTTCCTGCTCCTGTGTATCGGATTAATTATCAATATCGTAAGAAAAGTGAAATAAAATGAATATTCAAACTAAGATAAAAACCATTTTTAAAATTGCTGCAAACGAATTGCGGCTCATGTTCGTCTCCCCCATTGCCTGGCTGATCCTGGTGATTTTTGTGCTTATGAGCGGTTTGGCTTTCTGCAATATGCTGGAGCGGGTGCTTACATGGAAAGCGCAAGGATACTCGCTACAAGACCTTTCTGCGGACTTGATCAGCGGTTATTTGGGCGTTTTTTCGCGGATGTCGGAACATTTGTATCTCTATATTCCGTTGTTAACCATGGGCATCATGAGCCGGGAACTCAACAGCGGATCCGTCAAATTGCTTTTTTCCTCACCCGTCACCAACCGGCAAATCATTTTCGGGAAATACCTGGCTTTGATGATGTATATGCTGGTGCTTATCGGTAGTCTCACGCTTATTGTCCTCTTTGCCGGACATATCGTGAAGGACTTCGATGTCAACATGACGCTGGCGGGTTTTCTGGCGCTGTATCTTCTGGTATGCACTTATGCCGCCATCGGCTTGTTTATGTCGAGCCTGACATCGTATCAGATGGTTGCAGCTGTGAGTACGCTGGCGATGCTCGCAGGCCTGAACCTGATGAAAAACGTAGGCCAGGAATTGGAATGGATGCGCGACATCACCTACTGGATATCGCTCTCCGGTCGTACCAGCGAGATGATGGAAGGATTGATTTGCAGCGAAGACGTCATTTATTTCCTGATTGTCATCGCCATGTTCCTCTCGCTTTCCATCGTGCGCCTGAATCTGCAGAGGTCTTCACACAATATATTTGTTGCTACGGGCAAATATTGTTTTGTCATAGCGATTGCATTGTGCATCGGTTATATCAGTTCTCGTCCTGGAATGATGTTTTTCCACGACGCAACACAGATGAAATCTCTGACATTGACCCCCAACAGCCAGGAAGTAATGAAAAAGATGGACGGCGGCCTGACAATAACGACCTACGCCAATCCGCTCGGAAACAATTTCTTTGACGCGCAACCTCATAATTTCAACAACGACATCCGCCGGTTTAAGCAATATGTGCGTTTCAAACCGGAGATAAAGATGAATTATGTGTATTATTATCATCATGCCGACAACCCGACGCTCGAACAGCAATACCCAAAACTGAACGACGAAGAGCGCTTCAAACAAGTATTGAGAAGTTATCGAATGAACGAAAAGAAATTCCTGACGCCGGATGCGATCGATACAACCATCGATTTGTCTGGAGAAGACTACAACTTGGTTCGCCTGATTGAGCGGGAAAATGGGAAAAAGACATTCTTGCGGATGTATAACGACATGATACGTCATCCGAGCGAACGTGAAATAACAGCGGCAATGAAGCGCCTGGTGGTCGCGCCACCGATGGTGTCTTTCTTGACAGGGCATCGCGAAGCGGACATCTACAGTTCAGGCGATGATGATTATTCCGTATTCGGGAAAAACCTCACATTCCGCTATTCGCTCGTAAACCAGGGATTTGATACGGATACACTGTCGTTGTCCGACTCTTCAAGTACGCTCAGCAATACGGATATCCTGGTGATAGGCAATCCGAAAAGTGCATTTTCGGAAACGGAACTTGCCGCTTTGAAACAGTATATCAACGAAGGCAAAAACCTGATTATCGCTGCAAAATCAGGTAAAGAACAATTCCTGAAGCCGTTGACCGATATGATCGGTATCGGTTTTGCGGAGGGCGTGCTGGTATGCGACGACAGCGATTTTGCTCCCGATCTGCTGCTCTGCAATATTACGCCCGATGCCGCACAATTGTCAGGAACGTTCAACTTTTTACGGAATATGGGATTTCAGATAACTTCGCCCGGCACCAAAGCACTGACGTTCACTCCAAAAGATGGATTCAATGCCATGCCGGTAGTCGTAGCGCCCGATTCTGCCTGTTGGAATGAGATGTCGAGCACTGATTTTGTCAATATCGAACCGAAACAGGATGCTCCGGGTGAAACAATGATGAACGGAGCACCGGTGATTGCGGCGGTGTTTCGCGAAATCAACGGCAACATCCAGAAAATTGCGGTCTTCGGTAATAGCGATATCCTCGCCAATAGCGAATTATCGCGAAGCCGCGATAAGGTCAAATCCGGCAATTTCAACCTCGTTTTAGGCTTTTTTGAATGGTTTACCGGAGGTGATTTTCCGGTCAATACCGGCAGACCCAACGGTCCGGACACCGAAATTGCACTCTTGCTAAGCAGTATGTGGTGGGTACGCGTCCTATTCATCTGGATCATTCCCGGATTGCTGCTGATTGGCGGTGTGTTGGTTTGGATCAGGCGGGGGAGCAATTAGTTGGAAGTTAGGTGGTAATTCTATCGCATTTCACCAAACATTCTTTTCCACAAAAGGCGATTCCATATTTGAGCATATTCTCAGGTTTATAATAGTCGTTGATAAACGGTTGGGCATATTTTTGTTCGTCAATTTGTTTAAGCGCTTGTTCGCAAAGCGTTTCCAATCTGGCATAGTCTTTGGTAGCTTTCAATTCTAAAATGACTACCTGTCCCTTTCTCGACCTGTTTTTCAGGACAATATCGCATCTGCCTTTGCCGCTTTCGAGGTTGGATATTATAGAAAATCCTCTGATGCTTTTTAAC
Source organism: Dysgonamonadaceae bacterium (assembly GCA_031272075.1). Lineage (GTDB taxonomy): Bacteria > Bacteroidota > Bacteroidia > Bacteroidales > Azobacteroidaceae > BNXB01. The sequence continues at coordinate 18,293 of JAISUK010000090.1, read as the reverse complement.
AGCCCGAGCAAAAATCCGTGATAAAAACTTTCGCCGCTATCAAAATAGCTGATACTTTCGAAAAGTTCCTCATTGAGAATTTCTTCAAATTTTTGCGCATCACCGCTTAAAATCGCTTCATAGAACGGATTCAGATCTTTGGCTCTAATTTTTCCTTTGAACCACGCAGTAATTTTATCGTTGAAAATCAGAGCTACTTCTTTGTTGGGGATTCTCAGTTCGGCGATGATATGCCCCTTTTCGTCGGTTGTTTCCCTGACTTTTGTCAGATATCCGGTAAAATACAGAAAATTCCATAGATTGTCGATGTCGTAATCGATGTCATTGTAGGTAATGTCCTCATGAATGACCTTGGTTATCGTTCTGCCGTTTATTAATGATTCTATTTCTTCTTTCGCAAGGTCGTTTTGCTCTGCATCCAGCCTGTTGATCAGGTCTTGAACAATCGTGTTGCTGCTTGTGGTCGCCCAAAAAGCAGTCGGCAAAGTTTGAGTATCGGTTATCCAATCATCTACGATTCCGATAATACTCCAAGGGTTGTAAACATTAGCATCTCCAAACAAATAGCCATTGTGCCATTCTCTTGCAAGTTCCAATTTATTCGGGAAGCCATAAAATTCAAACATTGCATCGACTTCTTTTTGCGTAAATCCAAAATATTCGTCATATTTTTTATTTAGAATAGAAATGATTTTCAAATTATTCAATCCGGTAAAAATGCTCTCTTTTGAGATCCTTAGACAGCCGGTGAGGACTGCAAAATTTAACGAAGCATTTGTTTTGAATGCGCTCTCAAAAAGTGAGCGAATGAAAGCAATCATTTCATTATAAAAACCGGAAAAATACGCATTTTCTAACGGCACGTCGTATTCGTCAATCAAAATGACAACTTTTTGACTGTGAAATTTTTCAAGGCACTGACTTAAAAAATTCAATGAAGTTTTATAATCGTGTGGGGTGCCTTGTCTTGACGATAAAAGCCGATATAATTTTTTATCTGCTTCATTTAGCGAATCAAGAACATAATCATGTTTAGAAAATTCGCCGGCAATCATTGTGCGCAAAGCGTCGAATGCCGACTCGAAAGTAGGCTGTTTTGCCGATTTCAAGGTCAGAAAAATGACGGGATATTTGCCTTGTTCCGCCATATATTTTTCGCCGGCTCGCTCAATGTTCAAGCCGTTAAACAGTTGGCGGGTATTTTTGCCGTATATTTGATGGAGATCTTTCGTATCTTCAAAGAAATTCATCAGCATCGTTATATTCAGTGTTTTACCGAAGCGACGGGGACGGGTAAACAAAGTGATTTCCGACTGATTATCAAGAAGATCCCTGATAAGCAAAGTCTTATCTATATAATAATAACCGCCCCCCTATCATTTTATGAAAGAAGTCAATGCCGATAGGCAGCGGACGATGTGGAATGGTATTGCTCATATTTACGGGATTTTTTATAATGCAAAGGTAGTGAAAGTTGAGCGCAAAACAAATTTATTTGTTTTTGCCGAAACGCATCCTGTCTTATGCAAAGTGTACCAGCCGCATTTAGAATGGAATGATATGAATCAGAAAACGTTGATTTTGGCTTTCTATTGTGCTGGAAGTATCTCGTGTCCTGTAAGCGGACGGAACTTAAATATAAAAATCAGAGGCATCGACAATGCCTGCCCGCAGGGCGTATCTGGAGGCTTCCTGAACATTATTCACGTCTAATTTCCGGTAGATATTTTTACGATGGGTAACTACCGTAAAGACACTGATGTTGCGGATGACGGCAATTTCTTTGGCTGTTTTGCCGAAAGCCATTTCTTTCAGTATTTCTTTTTCGGTGATCGTCAGGATGTCGTTGTCCGTAGTGTCGGGATTGAGTGACAGTAAATGCTTGACATGCGAACAGATGAAAGGCTCTTTGCCGATCGCATCAATGATGGCGTTTTCAATTTCCGATCGGTCCGAAGATTTCAAGACGACGCTAAATTCGTGGTTGCACAGGACGACTTTCTTCAAAAACTGGATACTCAATTCTTCCGAAAAGAGGATCCAGTGGGTTTTATTAAACCTTGCGCTGATGTTCAGCAACGTGTCGGCGCTGTTCAAGTCCGAAAGCGAATAGTCCAGCACGACCATACTGTCTGGTCGGGCAGACAATGCTCCGATCAGTTCCTGCTTTGAGTCAACGTCAACGATTTCGCATAATTGGTTTTGCAAACAATGACGGATCAATGTTTCTATTCCCACGCGGGTTATGTCCTGTCTGTCAAAGATGATGACATTTCGTTTCATCGTTTCATGCCGGTCTGTTAAAAAGCATTGAGTCCGGTTTCAATGTCCCGAATTAAATCCTCGCGAGCTTCCAGCCCGACGGAGAAGCGAATCAGATCGTCTTCAATTCCCATCACTTTTTTCATCTCTGCCGAAAAAGTGCCGTAGATAGTGGATTCGGGATGGATGGCCAATGTCTTGTTGTCAAACAGGTTTGTTGCACGGCGGATGACCTGCAATGCGTTCATAAACGAATAACAGTCTTGTTTCGATTGCAGGTTGATCGTAAACATGGCTCCGGGATTGCCGATGAAAAGTTCATCGGAGATGGCCTTGTAGGGCGATGTCGGCAATTTGGGGTAATTGACTTTGCGTATTTTCGGATGAGCGGATAAATATACGGCCAAATCGTATGCCGTCTGCGACATGCGTTCGTAACGTAATTGCAAGGTTTCCATGCCCAACGATTGCATGTAGGCGGTGTCGGGATTCATGCAGGCGCCAAGGTTGCGACCGATCTCGGAACGGAGTTTCAGTGCGAACTTCGACATGCCTTTCACCGGAGGTAAGCCGTTGAGTTTTTTGTTACGCCCCCAGTCGAATGTGCCGTAGTCGAGGATCGCGCCGCCAATGCTGGTTGCGCCGCCGGAAATGTATTTGGTGGTGGATACGATTTCAATATCGATGCCTGTTTTATGGAAGTCCAGACCACACCAGGGAATAACGGTGGTGTCGATGATCATAGGGACATTTTTCTTTCGCAGTATTTTGGCGATTTCCGGCAAGTTGGCGACTTCGAGATGCGGGTTGGTAATCAATTCCGCAAAGAAGGCGCATGTATTTTCGTCGATCGCTGACGCTATCTCCGTCAGGTTGTTTGTATCCACAAAGCGCGGTTCGACACCGAATTGCGATAATGTGGTATTCAGCAGCGAGAACGTATTGCCGAACAGGTGCGGCGACGACACGATATTGCAACCCGCATAAGCAATGGTCATAAACGTGTTGGAGATGGCTGCCATGCCTGAAGCCATGGTCATGACGGTTTCCGCGCCCGAAGCGGACCGTATCTTGTCTTCCAAATTTGTTACTGTAGGATTGGAAATGCGGGAGTAGGTATGCTGGTCTCTCCGGAATACGAATGCTTCTTCGATTGCTTTGGAGTCGGCAAATTCAAATGCCGCATTCCGGTAGATCGGCAGATTAATGGCTCCGTGAACATCCGGTTTTGCAAACGGAGTATTGATGATTTTTGTTGAGAAAGCCGGTGAGCTGGCATCTTTCTTTGCGTTTTCAAAAGAATTATCCATGATTTTCGCTTATTTATATGAAATATTTGTTAATAGGCAGCAAAATTATAAAATTGACGGGATGTTTCGGAATAAAAAGGGAAAAATATACTTAAAAAAGATATCCTTCCCGTTCCGATCGGCTCCGGCCGAGGTGTTGATAGGCCAAAACCGTCACTTCCCTGCCTCTCGGCGTACGTTTCAAAAAGCCTTCTTTGATCAGAAAAGGCTCATAGACCTCTTCGATGGTGCCGGAATCTTCACTGAGCGCGGTAGCAATCGTCGAGATGCCGACAGGTCCTCCATTGAATTTGTCAATGATGGTGCACAAAATCTTGTTGTCGATCTCATCCAAACCATATTTATCAATATTCAGGGCTTCGAGGGCGTAGCAGGCGATCGCTTTATCTACAATGCCGGTGCCTTTCACTTGTGCAAAATCGCGCACACGACGCAGCAGCGCATTGCAAATACGCGGTGTACCACGACTGCGAGAGGCAATCTCGATGGCGGCATCGTCACTGCATTGGATGTCCAGGATGTCGGACGAACGTTTCACGATGGAGGTCAAGGTGGCAGTGTCGTAATATTCCAGATGCATGTTGATTCCAAAACGGGCGCGCAGGGGCGACGTCAGTAGCCCGCTGCGGGTGGTGGCGCCGATCAGTGTGAACGGCTCCAGTTCTATCTGAATGGAACGGGCGCTGGGGCCTTTGTCGATCAAGATATCGATCCGGTAATCTTCCATGGCAGAATAGAGGTATTCTTCCACAATCGGGCTTAAACGATGGATTTCGTCGATAAAAAGCACGTCGTTTTTCTCCAACGAAGTAAGTATTCCTGCCAGGTCGCCCGGCTTGTCCAATACCGGACCGGACGTCATCTTAAACCCCACTTCCAGTTCGTTGGCGATGATATTGGAGAGCGTGGTTTTGCCCAGACCCGGAGGGCCGTGCAGCAGGACATGGTCGAGTGCGTCATGCCGCATTCGTGCCGCCGTAACGAATACTTTCAGGTTCTCGACAATCTTGTCTTGCCCTTTGAAACTGTTGAAAGACAACGGACGCAAAGCGTTTTCAAACTCCCGTTCCTTTTCGCTGATTTGTTGGTTTCGAATATTGTAGTCCGGCATGACGGCAGTGGATAATTTATATTTTACACCCGTAAGCCAGATCTCCGGCATCGCCCAGGCCGGGAACAATATAGGCTTTTTCGTCCAGTTCCGGGTCGATGGTTCCGACCCACAGTGTCGTTTTGTCACTGGGGAAGATTTTTTCCAAGGCCTTCACACCGAAACGGCTGCCGATGACGCAGGCGATATGGATTTCCCATGGAGTCCCGCGTTTCAACAATGTTTTGTAAGCGAACTCCAACGAAGCGCCAGTGGCCAGCATGGGATCAATCAGGATCAGTGTTTTGTTATCGATGGCGGGCGAAGACAGGTATTCCACGACAATCTCGAAATGTTTGTGTTCGTTGTCGCTGTATTGTCTGGAAGCCGAGACAAAGGCATTTTCTGCTTTGTCGAAAAACTGCAAAAATCCTTGATGCAGCGGCAATCCGGCACGAAGCACGGGCGCCAGAACTACCGAATTGGAATAAAGCGGCGCTTCGGCGATACCCAATGGCGTTTTTACGGAAGTAACCTGATAATCGAGCGTTTTGCTTATTTCGTAAGCAAGGATATTCCCGATTCGTTCGATGTTCCTGCGGAAACGGAGGCTGTCGTGGTGAATTGTCACATCCCGCATTTCTGCAATAAAATGATTCAGTATACTGTTGGTTTCCGATAAATTATTAATCTTCATAAGCAATGCTGTTTTTGGGGTTCAAAGTTATTAATTTCTTCTAAAGAAAGCGCATATTTATACGATTCTGTAAACACATTGATCCAGGGATTCTGTGCTGCAGTCCCCGTCAGATTGGAGTTGTGCCACAACATGACGAAATCGCCTCCCGATTGCTTGCAGGCGCGAGCCAATGCGCTCAGTCGTTCCAATGCTTTGTCGGGCGATAATCCCAAGTGGGCAATCAGGCATGTATCCATCACGGTTGTCGGGCGGAGAAGCAACGAGGTGCAATTGTTATTTTCCACATCAAAAAAATAGTGAGGGATGGCCGTACCTGAGCGAAATCCGGGCGTTTTGGCGAAGGCCAAAGAAAAATCTTCTTCAAATCCTGAATTAGCCAATGATCGGTACGTTTCCGGGATATGGATGCGGAGGTAATGCTGGCGATTACGACTGATTTTTCGTTGCAGGAGTCGTTCCAGGATTGTGCGTTCTTTTTCCCTGCGGGCGCCGTCGAATAAGGTACGATACGAGGCATGCAGGCAGGGAATAATCGCTTTGAGCGATTTCACATAATTGAAGTATTTTCTTTGTGGATAGATCGTTGCGCGTCCGTATCGTCCATATTCGGCAATCAATACAAAAAGGTAATACGTACGTTTCAGTTGTTTGTGAATGGCGTCGAATTGTCGAATCGATTGCATGTACGGGTCATCGGCAAGATGCAACAGCGTGCGGATTCTGACGCCCACAGCAGTCCGTTTGCCGTGTAACAGGTCGCGGCAGGCACCCCAAGCATTCTTGAGTAGTCCTTTGTTTCGGTATAAATACGGGTGGTCGACATCCATGGTGCTGACTGCCTGGTATTTTCGTAATTTGTATTGGTCGCTTCCTCCGAATCGCGCGATCAACAGGTCTTTGAGCCGATACGCCCAGCGGTCTACCAGCGGGATTTCTAAAAAACCGTTTTGATGGGCCGTTGCATGATCGGGAATGAATCGTTGGTGTTCATCGTAATCGGCACAGCAATATTCTTCATACAAAGTCAACAGGTAGAACGAAGCGGCAAAGAGGTCGAACGGCACGGGCGTAGCATTATTAAAAAAAAAGCACGGCAATCCGTTCCATGTTGATACTTTCAGGTCGTGACGGGGGAAAACGCCCATTTCAGACAAAAGACCACAAGGAACAATTTGAATCCCTTGATTCAAATTGTCCGCAGAATAATTGATGCATGTCCCGGCATGGTTTAAAAACCCTTCTTTGTCTTCGCTCAACTGGTAAGCGGTTCCCAGCGTGTTCTTAAACAGATGGTCTGCAACATATTTCAATCGCGAGGTGATATGAGGAGAATAAATAAAAATCATAAATCCGATTAAAATATCAGCAGACAAATGTAATCATTATTTTTGTAAATCAATTAATCCATTTCACATAAGCAAAGTCCATCCGGTGCGGTAAGTCTTTGTTGTCGGGGTAAATGCGGAACCCAAATTTCGATTTTCCGGTTTCGGAGGCTTTGAGTGCGATGCCGAAATACATTTTGCTGCCTTCCCGTTTTTCGAGCAGCAAAGGAACTGCCCTGACATTTTCGGGGATGGAATTGGAGACGCTGTCTTGCTTGTAAGAAACAAATTCGACGCCGATATCGCCTGCCAATCCTTTTTTGTCCAGCACGATTTCTATTCGCAATTCATCGCCGACTTCCAGCCCTTTATTGACGAGCATCTCGTCATAAACGACAGAGACCACTTCGATTTCATCCCAATGTGTCGCCACTTCTTCTTTCCATGCAGCGATTTCTTTTGCTTTAGCAAATTTATTGGCTGACAGGTATTTGTAACGTGCGACCAGTTTAGAATAAAATCTGTGAATATAATCGTCGATCATTCGTTTGGTGGTATAATGAGGAGTGATCTGTGCGATGGAATTTTTGATGTATTGAATCCATTCCGGAGAATAGCCTTTACTGTTTTTTGCATAATAGAGCGGAATAATCTCATTTTCGAGCATGGAATAGATCGTGGCGGCATCCAGTTGATCTTGATAATCCTGGTTGTCGTAGGTGCGTTTGTCGGTCAATGCCCAACCGGCGCCTTGACGATAGCCTTCATACCACCATCCGTCGAGAACCGAAAAATTCAGCACCCCGTTCATTTCCGCTTTTTCCCCTGAAGTGCCGGAGGCTTCCAACGGGCGGGTAGGGGTGTTCAGCCAAACATCCACGCCGGATATCAGGCGTTTGGCCAGGCGCATGTCATAGTTTTCGAGAAAAATAATCTTTCCTGAAAATTCTGATCGTCGGGAGATTTCCACGATGTGTTTAATCAGGCCTTGTCCGCCACCATCGGCGGGATGGGCTTTTCCGGTAAAAATAAACTGGATTGGGCGTTGCGGATTGTTCACGATCCGCGACAGGCGATCGAGATCCGTAAACAGCAGATGCGCGCGTTTGTAGGTCGCAAACCGTCGTCCAAACCCGATCAGCAACGCATTGGAGTCGATCTTTTCCATGATGGAGACCACTTTCGAGGGATCTCCCTGATTCTTCAGCCAATTATCTTTGAATTGATCCTTGATGTAGTTGATGAGGCGCTTTTTCAGCGTTTGCCGCACATTCCATATCTCATCGTCCGGCACATTGTAGATTTGTTCCCAAATTTCCGGGTTAGACTGATCCTGATAGAAGTTCACATCGAAATTCTTTTCGTAAAACCGGCGCCATTCCGAGGCAGCCCAGGTCGACATGTGTACGCCGTTGGTGACGTATCCCACATGCAATTCTTCCGGGAAATAGCCTTTCCAGACCGGAGCAAACATCTTTTGAGAGACCTTCCCGTGGAGCAGACTTACCCCATTGGCTTCCTGACAGGTATTCAACGCAAAGACGCTCATGGAGAACTTCTCCGAGCTACCCGGATTTTCGCGCCCCATGTCCATCAGGTCCTGCCAGGAAATCCCCAGCAATTCGGGGAATTTATTCATGTATTTGCTGAATAATCCCTCGTCGAAATAGTCATGTCCTGCCGGGACGGGGGTGTGGCAGGTATAAAGCGCAGAAGCGCGCACTGCTTCGAGTGCTTCGTTGAATGTCAGATGGTCGTTGGCAATATAGTCTGCCAGACGTTGGATATTGATCAATGCGGCATGCCCTTCGTTGCAGTGATACACTTGTTTTTTGATGCCCAGTTTGTTCAATAGCATGATTCCTCCAATGCCCAACAGGTACTCCTGTTTGATTCGGTTTTCCCAGTCACCGCCGTAGAGCTTATGCGTGATCGAACGATCCCATTCGCTGTTCATTTCAAAATCGGTATCCATCAGGTACAAGGCCACGCGGCCCACTTTCACTTGCCAGACGTATGCGTAGACCGTATGGCTGGCAAAAGGGACTTCCAGAATCATTGGTTTACCGTCTTTTTCAGTCAATTGTTCCACCGGAAGCTGGTCGAAACGCTGCGGCTCGTAGTTGGCTATCTGCTGCCCGTCCATCGCGAGCGATTGTGAGAAATAGCCGTATCTGTACAGGAAACCGACGGCGCAGAGGTCGATGCTCGAATCGCTGGCTTCTTTGATGTAATCGCCGGCCAGGACGCCCAATCCGCCGGAATAGATCTTGAGAATATTCGACAATCCGTATTCCATGCTGAAATAGGCGATGGATGGTTTTGTCGGGTCGGGCTTTTGTTCGATATAGCTTTTGAACTTGGCATATACCTCTTTGATTCTGGACATCAGCGACTCGTCTTCGAGTATTGCCGTCAATTGTTTGTAAGTGAGTTGTTGTAAAAACAAGACCGGATTGCCTTCGGTCGCTCTCCAGAGGGTTTTATTGATAGCAGTAAACATGTCAATCGCCTCATAATTCCATACCCACCACAGGTTATGCGCTATTTCGTCCAATATTTTGAGCTCCTGCGGCAGCTTGGAATAGATATTGATCTCTTTCCATGCAGGCTCGTTTGTGTAATTTGCTTTGATCTTCATATATTTTTAATTAACTATTTTCAACTAATTCAAATTCTTTATTCTTCAATGCAATGTCGTAGGCGTCAAGGTAATATTCGATAAAATGCGACCAGGAAGCCCGATCCGCCAAACGAATGGCGGCTTGGCTGATTTTTGTCTTTTTTTCATCAGACAACTGCATATACGTCAACACATTGTTTTTGATTTTATCTGCGACCTCGAAATAATTTTCGTCGCTGCGCTCCAGAATGCCTACTCCTTTGGATAGCCGGTCGATTCCGCAGGCATGTTCAGCCCACATGCCGAAACCTGCAAGATTGGTCGTCAGGGTAGGTATGCCGAACGCGATACTTTCCAGCGGCGTATACCCCCACGGCTCGTAATACGAGGGGAATATCGTCAAATCCAGCCCTGTCAGCAAGTCGTAGTACGACAGATTGAAGATCCCGTCGTCGCCTTTCAGGTAGGAGGGTACAAAAATGATTTTCACCCGATCGTCCGGATGGTTGAGGAATTGGAGGAAGCGCAAGTATCCGAATACTTTATCCCGATCCGGCTCAACCAGTTCATGAGTGAAATACGGTTCCGGCAATGGGGTTGTTGATTGTTTACGCTGTTTGAGGCGTTCATGCAGGTCGGTTCGCACGCCTTTGTTCCAGGCGGGCACCAGGATGAACGCGATCGCTTGTTTTGTTTCGGGAATCGACAACCGTAGCCGGTTCATGGATTCAATAAACAGATCGATCCCTTTGTTTTTGTATTCGTAGCGACCACTGATGGCAATCATCAATGTGTCTTGATCGAATGAACTACCTGTCAGGCGGTTGGCAACCTGAAGCATTTTTTTCTTCGCCTTGTCGCGCTTGGAAAGGTATGCGCGATCGCGTGGAATAAAATGATCCTCAAACCCGTTGGGAGTGACGATGTCGGGCGCTTTTCCCAGCAATTGTTTACATTCATTGGCGGTAATCTCACTTACTGTCGTGAAACAGTCTACGTGTAATGCCGTTTGTTTCTCAAGCGAATGTTTCGATTGCATGTTCAATTCCATGGCCATGCGGTTGCCGTCGTATTGAGAGAAATAGGCGTACAACGGTTTGTTATTTCCTGCAATAGAACGGCCTATGGAAGTGGCATGTGTTGTAAAGATTGTGCCGATCCGAGGCAGTCGGTTCCGCAGGTACAGTGCACCCATTCCCAACATCCATTCGTTGAAATGCGCAATTACAGGACTGTTATGCAATTGGTGAAAAAGATAGAAACTTTCCGTCACCATACCGGCGGCGCAGGCAAACATGCAAGCTTCGTCGTAATCGCCGCACGCCTGCAGCGAATCGACTTCAAACCGTTGCCACATTTGAGAATAGAGGTCATTCTTTATTTCAAATAACGGCCTGAAATCCACCAGGATAACGATTGGTTTTCCGGGGATGTTCCACCTCCCGATACGAAGGTTTAGCCGATCTTTTTCGGTGGCATGCTGTTTCCATGCAGTTAACAGGGTGTTGTCTTCTATGAAATCCGCGTTTGGCTCACCGGGTCGTATGTCGGGACCGATGAAATACAACCGGTCGTTAAAATGCGCTTGTAAGGTGTAGGCTTTGGTGGATAATACCGTGTAGATCCCTCCAATTTTGTTGCAAACTTCCCAACTTGCTTCAAAGATATATTCGGGACTTAATCGTTTCTTTTTTGCCATAATATCTCGATTATTTTAAAATCAGGCTACAAAGGTAACGTTTTTTAGCGAATAAACAACTTTCAACTTTCAACTTTCAACTCTTTTTCATTACCTTTGTATCCAAATACATTTCCGCGCTTATGGCAGGCATCAAATCGTTGGCAAAAGACAGTATGATTTACGGGGGATCGACCATCGTGACCAAATTCATCAGCTGGTTGATGACGCCGCTGTTTTCCTATTTTATTCTCAAAAGCGAGTTTGGAATGATGACTACGATCTACGCTTATGGCGCCGTCATCATTGTGGTGCTGACTTTCGGCATGGAGACCGGATTTTTTCGTTTTGTCAACCAAAGTCCACCGGAAAAGAAAGACAGCGTTTATTCCACCGCACTTTTGATTGTCGGATCGTTGATAATCGCCTTTTTGTTGGTATTCCTGGGATTTCTCCGACCGATTCGTTTTTTCCTCTTCGATGCTTCGATTCCGGATAGCTACCTGCGTTTGATATTGATCCTGGCGTGCCTGGATACTTTCAATTCGCTTCCTTTTGCTTTCTTACGATACGAGAAACGTCCGTTGCGGTTCGGTTTTTATAAAGTCTTGCAGGTGACTATCTATGCGTTGCTTTGCGTGTTTTTCCTGGTACTGTGTCCCAAAATCAACAACCGGCATCCCGAATGGATCTCCTGGTTTTGGAAAACGGATTTTCGTGTCGGTTATATCTTGATAGCCAACCTGATAGCGACAGGCATACAAGCGCTTTGCTTGCTGTTGCAAATGAAGCGGTTTCGTATCTCGTTCGACCGGCAATTGGCGCAACAGCTGTTTTCCTATTGTTTTCCGTTGATGCTGATGGGGTTGGCAGGAATGAGTAACCAGGTGGTAGACAAAATTATTTTTCCTGCCATATATCCCGATCGCGAACTCACTTTCGATCAGTTGGGGGTCTACAGCGCCTGTTTCAAGATTGGCGTGATCATGATCATGTTTACGCAAGCCTTTCGCTATGCTTTCGATCCGTATGTGTTTGAAAAAAAGAAAGATGCTGATGCGAAGCAATCCTATTCGACCGTGATGAAATACTTTGTCGCGTTGGGCTTGCTGGTATTCCTCGCTGTGGTGTTTTACCTCGATATTTTTAAGTATTTTGTGGCTTCTGCGTATTGGAGCGCCCTGAAAATTGTGCCAATTGTGTTGATCGGCGAATTGTTTTTTGCTGTATATTACAACCTTTCCATCTGGTACAAACTGACTGATAAAACCTATTGGGGCACTATTTTTTCCGTACTCGGCTTTGTCATTATTGTCGTTATCAACGTTCTTTTTATACCGAATTACAGTTATATGGCGTGCGCCTGGGCTTCGTTTGCCGGAAATTTCTTCATCATGCTGATTTCCTATTTCATCGGACAGAAATATTATCCGATAAAATACGACCTGAAAGCCATCGGATTGTATGCTGGTTTGGCAATGGCATTGTTCCTGGTTGCCGAATCGGTAGTGATAGAAAATATGTGGTTGCGGCTACTGTTGCGGACAGTGTTGCTTGGTGTTTATGCCGCGACTGCGCTGTTGTTGATCTTGAGAGGGCGGAAAGTAAAGCCGGGCAATACGTAGCCGATCAGTCAAAACGGATGGCCTTCACCGGATCGATGCGCGTGACCAGATACGAAGGTCCTATCAGCATCAGCAGCGACAACAATAGCGTTCCGATATTGAGCAGGACAATATTTTCGACAGTCAATACGATCGGCACAACCGAAATGTAATACGATTCCGGGTCCAACCTGAAAATCCCGAATTGTTTTTGTATCAGGCAACATCCTATCCCGATCAGGTTTCCCCAGAAAAGCCCTTTCCCAATGATAAATGCGGAGATATACAGGAATATTTTGCGAATGCTGATATTGTTTTCTCCCATCGATTTCAATATCCCGATCATGTTGGCGCGCTCAAGGATGATGATGATCAGTCCGGAAATGATTGAGAAACAAGCTACTGCAAACATGAGGAGGATAATCACCACCACATTGGTATCCAAAATCCCCAACCAGGCAAACAACATCGGATTCAAGTCCTTGATTGAACGGGTATAATACGTGTTGCCGTTGCGATCTTTCAGATCGGTCATCTTAAAATAGAGCTCTTCCGCCGTTTGATCCAGCCGATTGTAATCGTTGATCAGGATTTCAACGCCGCTCACCTGGTCGTCGTCCCATTGATTTAACCGCCTGACTTGTTTGATGTCGGTCAGGATAAACAACTTATCGTACTCTGAAAAATCTGTTTGATAAATGCCGACGATATGGAATTTGCGGGCGCGAACTTCATTTTGAATGAAATAGGTGAAAAACGAATCCCCGATATCCAGTTTCATTTTGTCGGCAATGACTTTGGAAATGATTACAGTCGAAGATGTCGTGTCGCGGTGGATGTTCAGCACATTGCCGCTTACCAGGTTTTGCCGGAAAAAGTCCCAGTTATAATCGGAATCCACTCCCTTGACAATTACACCCATGAAGTCATCGTCGGTTTTCATGATTCCGGGCTTTGTGGCGAAATGCTGTACAGAAACAATATTGGCCGTTGGGAGTATCACCTCGTTGATGATGCTGTCGTTGACAACAATCGGCGCTGTTTCGAACGAAGTGTTGCTGTCGAAATTGGTAATCTGGATATGCGCTCCAAATCCGATGACTTTATTCCTTACTTCCTGTTTGAATCCAATCACAATGGCCAATGCCAGAATCATAATCATCAATCCCAACGCGATGCTGACAATAGCGATTCGAATCGCTGGAGGAGAAATTTTTTTCTCCTTTTCGCTGCTAAAATAGAGGCGTCGGGCTATGAAAAATTCGATATTCATCGCGAGGAGTAGGCTTCCAATGCTTTTTCCAATACTATCAACGCTTTTCCCAAATCCTCTTTTTTGAGGACATAAGCGATACGAACTTCGTTCTTCCCCAATCCGGGCGTGATATAAAATCCCGACGCAGGCGCCATAAAAATGGTTTGGCCTTCGTACTCGAAGTCCGACAAGCACCATGCACAAAAATCGTCGGCATTGTCTACCGGTAAACTTGCAATGGTATAGAAGGCTCCCATCGGAATGGGAGAATATACTCCCGGAATCCTGTTGAGACTGTCAATCAAAAAGTTGCGACGATCCAAATATTCGTCGTAGGTTTCCAGCATGTATTCGGCATCCACATCAAGCGACGCTTCGGCAATAATCTGCCCTAACAACGGTGGACTGAGGCGCGCCTGGCAAAATTTCATGATGGTATTTCGCACTTCTTTGTTTTTCGTGATCACCGTGCCGATGCGGATGCCACATTCGCTATATCGTTTTGAAACAGAATCAATCAATACAACATTCTCTTCAATGCCAACCAGATGCAAGGCTGAAATGTAAGGCGATCCGGTATAAATAAATTCGCGGTATACCTCGTCTGAAAACAAATACAGATCGTATTTTTTTACCAAATTGCGTATTTTATTCATTTCGGATCGGGAATACAAATATCCGGTCGGATTGTTCGGGTTGCATATCAACATGCCCCGCGTCCGCTCATTGATGAGTTTTTCAAATTCTTCTACCGGTGGCAAAGCAAAACCTTTATCAATCGTGGAAGGAACCGACCGGATCACAGCTCCCGCCGAAATGGCAAATGCCATGTAGTTGGCATACGACGGTTCGGAGACAATGATTTCATCACCCGGATTCAAACAAGCCATGAATGCGAAAAGTACGGCTTCCGACCCGCCGGTAGTCACGATAATCTCATCGGCAGAAACATTGATATTGAAACGGGAATAATAAGCGACCAATTTTTCGCGATAGCTGCGATAACCGCTGCTGGGACTGTATTCCAAAATGTCGTGATTGAAATTGTGGATGGCATCCAGCGCCACTTGAGGCGTTTTGATGTCGGGTTGACCAATATTTAAATGGTATACAGTGAGTCCCCTGGCTTTTGCAGAGTCAGATAAGGGTGCCAGTTTCCGTATTGGAGAGGCGGGCATTTCAATCCCGCGATTCGATATTTTGGGCATAATTTTATATAGTGACAATTAAAAATGTTGCAAAAGTAACAGAATATTTTGATAAATAGAAACGAAATTGCTATCTTCGCCCTGCAAATGATGGTTGTAATACGATAATCATGGTGAAATCTCGGAAGTTAGTACACTCATTCGTGTCGATGATAGGGTGTCTGTTGATAAGCATCGGCAATCTTTTCCCGCAAATACCGGAAAACGATACGATATTGAATTTGATCCCGGACATCAGGGATGTCTGGGAGCAAAATAACGGCAATTATTTCAATAACAAAAATCCATATATGGAGAAACGGTATACCCGGATGATTCAAAATGGAAAGCCGCGGTATTACATCGATATCTTACGGAATCCGCTGTATGATACCGACAAATACCCTGTTACTTTCCAGGATACGATGATTATTGATCCACTGTTCCTGCCTGTCGTGTTCACCGGCAAACTCTATGTCGATAAACCTCCCCGAATCGACGATACACTCGCTTTGAAATTGAGTGAATCCCCGACGCCGACATCACCGAATGTCATCAAGAACCCTTTTGCACCCGATCAATACGATCTTTATTTGCGAAATCGGATATATTGGGATGCGATCTTGGCCGATCCTTCGATTGTCAAATACCAGATAAGCCAACTTTCGGGTAGCAGCGGGACATTAAACCCCACAACGATAGAAGTGAAAGTCTTTGAAGACCTGTTCAAAGTAGACAATACACCCGACTTTTCTACTGTGGCGCCTCCCGTGCGATTTGCAACCAAACGAAAATACTGGATCATCAATGGTACCCATAAATTACAGCTCTCGCAGGCCTATATCTCGGAAAATTGGTATAAAGGCGGGGTCGGGAATACCAACTTTCTGAGCGATCAGACTTTAACTATCAATTATAAGAAAGGCAAAATTCAGAATAACAACGAAATAAGGTGGAATCTGAGTTTGTATACCAACCCGAACGACACCCTTCGGGAAACCAAAATAGGGAATGATTTATTTCGGATTTACAGTACTTTAGGATTCAAAGCTTTTGGAGATAAATGGTCGTATACTTCTACCCTTGAATTTAAAACGCAACTTTTCAACAATTATGTCGAAAATACCAATACCAAACGTTCGGCGGTGCTTGCGCCTATGTATTTGACTGTAGGTGTTTTGGGTATGGGTTATCAGCTAAACAAAACCTTTCCCACAAATAAATATAAAACACTCGGCTTGAGCATCGATGTCTCTCCGTTCTCGCTGAAATATACCTACGTGCGCAATTCGGATGAGATCAATCCGGTGCCCTACGGCATTCCTGCAGGGGAAAAAGACATCCTCGCTTTGGGTTCGACAATCAATAGCAAGCTGACGTTCAATTTCAACAGGGGCGTGTCGTTCTCTTCCCGATTCAAGTGTTTTACCGATTATGATAAAGTGGAAATCGAATCCGAAAATGATCTAAACCTCGCCATCAACCGTTATTTTTCCACACGAATCTACCTGCTGGCGCGTTTCGACGATGCGAAAGGTATCGTACGGGATGCGAAATGGGGTTATTGGCAAATCAATCAACTACTCAGTTTTGGATTGTCTTATCAGTGGTAACGTTGCGCAAATTGATGATGATATATATAAATATGGTATAAATAAAAACCCACAAAAACGATGAAACAGAGAATTTTAGTTACAGGCGGAGCGGGATATATCGGATCACATACGGTTGTTGAATTACAAAATGCCGGTTATGAGGTGATTGTGATTGATAATTTGTCCAATTCACGCGCTGATGTTATCGATGGAATCGAACGGATTACCCATATCCGTCCCGCATTTGAGATTTTAGATTGCAACGACCGCAACGGGCTTGTGCGCCTGTTTGAAAAATATCCTGGAATTAAAGGAATTATCCATTTTGCCGCAAGCAAAGCGGTGGGAGAATCCGTACATCAACCTTTACAGTATTACAAAAATAATATCACTTCGTTGATAAATTTGTTGGAACTGATGCCCGAATATCAGGTTCAAGCAATCGTTTTTTCTTCTTCTTGTACGGTTTACGGTCAGCCGGATCTGCTGCCGGTGGACGAAAATGCCCCGATTAAGCCCGCCCTCTCTCCTTATGGCAATACCAAACAAATCAATGAGGAGATTATTCGGGATGTTATTTATTCGGGCGTGCCATACAAAAGCATTATTTTGCGGTATTTCAATCCGATAGGCGCCCATCCGTCAGTAGAGATAGGCGAATTGCCGCAAGGCACACCCCAGAATCTGGTACCTTTCCTTACACAAACAGCCATCGGCATTCGAAAAGAATTGAGTGTTTTCGGCAATGACTACAATACACCCGATGGCTCTTGCATTCGCGACTATATCAATGTGGTGGATTTGGCCAAAGCGCATGTCATCGCTGTCGACCGTCTGCTGGGAGGCAAAAATCTGTCGAATGTGGAGGTGTTTAATCTGGGAACCGGACAAGGCGTTTCCGTGTTGGAACTGATAGAAACGTTTGAACGTGTCACAGGTGTGAAAGTGCCGTATAAAATCGTTGCCCGCCGCGAGGGAGATATCGAAAAAGTTTGGGCGAATCCTGCGTATGCCAACCGTGTGTTGGGATGGAAAGCGGTTGAGTCACTTGATGATACATTGCTGTCCAGTTGGAAATGGCAACTCAAATTGCGTGAAAGGGCAATTATGTGATTTTATGCCATTTATAGAAAAATATTTATCTGTATCACAGTCTGTTAAAATATTTCTTTGAAAAAAGAAGTAATATTTTTTTGTGGTTCATAAAAAAAGCAATACCTTTGCATCCGCTTTTCAGGAGAGGAAAGATTCTTAAAAATAAAATTTAAGAAAAAGTGCAAAGAAAATTTGTATTGTATAATATATTTTTATTAACTTTGTACCCGCTTTCCGATTTTTTTTTTGAGGTTAAATGTAACTTCATTTGGGAAGCCCAAAAGTGATCTTTGAAATATTTCATGCAACGTAGTACAAGCCGTGTTCAATGCGATAAAAAGTATTGGACATGGGGTAAAAAAAAAAGCCTAGTCAATGAAAGGCGGAGACTTAGCGAGGGTGATGTATAGCATTGCCCTGGAGTTTTTGTTGAGTAAAGACGTAAAAGAGACAATAAAAAAGAATGAATAACGAAGAAGAGTTTGATCCTGGCTCAGGATGAACGCTAGCGACAGGCTTAACACATGCAAGTCGAGGGGCAACGGGGGTAGCAATACCTGCCGGCGACC
>JAISUK010000005.1 GCA_031272075.1 Dysgonamonadaceae bacterium | reverse complement strand
TGATGGTGGGCAATCCGTTCGTTTCAAGCCTCGACTACAACCGCTTTTGCGCCGTCAACAGCGGCGTAGTGGAATCGTATTACCGTGTCTATTCCAACGGCGCTTTCCAGACATGCACCACCAGTGACGCCGACACCATCGAAGTGCTCCAGGCGTTCTTCGTCAAACCCATCGGCGTGGCCGGCACCGAAGTGGAGATCCTCTTCACCAAAGACATGTCGATTACGCGCAGCGGGGCTGTGATGCAGCTGAGGTAGTAGGGCAGCGATTAGCATTTTTTAAATATCAATAATTAATTTTAAAGGTCATTCGAGATGCCTTTAAAAAAGGGTCTGCAAGCAGGGTCAGCGTAAGACAGCAAGAAAAATTGGATCTGAAAATCAGCCGTTTAATGATAAACGGCTGATTTTATGAATTGTGGCGGCAAAATGAAGATTTTTTATTTTCTCATCAAAAAAAATTACCTTTGTTCATTCTAAAATCACTTGAAAAAACAAATCCTGTGGCCGTAAAAGTTGTAGAAACTCCGCTGATGAAGCAGTACTTCGATATCAAAACGAAGCATCCGGATGCGATCCTATTGTTCAGGGTCGGCGATTTCTATGAGACATTTTTAAATGATGCGATTGCCGCTTCCGAAATATTGGGAATCACGCTTACGCGGCGCGCCAACGGAGCCGCCCAGTCCGTCGAATTGGCCGGATTCCCGCACCATGCCCTGGATACATATCTGCCGAAACTGGTTCGCGCAGGTAAACGGGTAGCGATATGCGATCAGTTGGAAGACCCCAAGTTGGCGAAAAAACTCGTGAAGCGCGGCATTACTGAACTCGTTACCCCCGGCATTTCCATCAACGACACGATACTGAACCACAAAGAAAACAATTTTCTTGGAGCCGTGCATTTCGCCAAGAGCAACTGCGGTGTCGCGTTTCTGGACATTTCCACCGGGGAATTTCTGACTGCCGAAGGCCCGGTGAGCTACATTGATAAATTACTGAACAGTTTTGCGCCGAAAGAAGTGCTGATAGAACGCAAATCGCGCAGACTGTTTGAAGAATCTTTCGGGAATCATTTCCTGACATTCGAGCTGGAAGACTGGGCATTTACCGAAGAATCCGCCCGCGGACGGCTGCTCAAGCAGTTTGAAACCAAGAGCCTGAAAGGGTTTGGCGTCCACGACCTGACCGATGGCATCATCGCTTCGGGGGCGATCCTTCATTATTTGGACCTGACGCAACACACCCAGATCGGCCATGTCACCGCACTTTCCCGCATCGAAGAAGACCGTTATGTGCGGCTAGACAAGTTCACCATCCGCAATCTGGAATTGCTGGAGCCGATGAACGAAGGCGGCAAATCGTTGCTTTCGATCCTCGATCGCACCAAAACCGCCATGGGTGCACGCATGCTGAAGCGTTGGATCGTTTTCCCGCTCAGGGAAACCAAACTGATAGAAGACCGCCTTTCGGTGATCGACTATTTCTTTCGCCATCCGGAGTTGAACGACCTGCTCGACCAGCAGTTCAGTCTGATCGGCGACCTGGAGCGCATCATCTCCAAAGTGGCTGTAGGCCGGATTTCGCCACGCGAGATTGTACAGTTGAAAGTGGCGTTGACTGCGATTGAACCGATCAAGCAGATGTGCGCCGATTCAGACGAACCGATATTGAAACAGATCGGCGAGCAGCTGAACCCCTGCCGCATGATCCGTGAAAAAATCGAATCGCAGATCGTCCCGGATCCGCCCGTATTGGTCAACAAGGGGAATGTCGTTCGCAAAGGGGTGAACGAGACCCTCGACCAGCTTCGCGAGATCATTTTCTCCGGCAAAGACTACTTGCTTCAGATACAGAAACGAGAGAGTGAAATCACAGGTATCCCATCGCTGAAAGTGAGCTACAACAATGTATTCGGCTATTTCATCGAAGTGCGGAATACCTACAAAAACAAGGTCCCGAATAATTGGATACGGAAACAAACGCTGGTCAGCGCCGAACGCTACATCACCGAAGAACTGAAAGTCTACGAAGAACAGATACTGGGCGCCGAAGACAAGATCCTGACACTGGAAACAAAAATCTTCAACGACCTCGTTTTGGAAATCATGAACTACATTGCGCCCATACAGACGAACGCCAACCTGATCGCTCGGATCGACTGCCTGCTTTCGTTCTTCAAAACGGCGCAGCGCAATAGCTACATCCGTCCACGCATCGACGACGAGAATGAAATAGACATCAAAGCCGGTCGACATCCGGTAATCGAAATGCAACTCCCTCCCGAAGAACCGTATATCGCCAACGACGTTTTCCTGGACGACCAAAAACAGCAAATCATCATCATCACAGGCCCGAACATGGCGGGAAAGTCAGCGCTGTTGCGGCAAACAGCGCTGATTACCCTGATGGCGCAGATCGGCTCATTTGTTCCGGCCGAAGCGGCCAAAATCGGCATTGTAGACAAAATCTTTACCCGTGTCGGCGCCAGCGACAATATTTCTTTCGGCGAATCTACCTTCATGGTAGAAATGAACGAAGCGGCCAACATCCTCAACAACCTGTCGTCACGCAGCCTGGTATTGTTCGACGAATTGGGTCGCGGCACTTCTACCTACGACGGGATTTCGATCGCCTGGGCAATCGTGGAATACATTCATGAACATCCCAAAGTGCACGCCAAGACGCTTTTTGCTACGCACTACCATGAATTGAATGAGATGGAGAAATTCTTCAAACGCATCAAAAACTACAATGTGTCGGTCAAGGAAGTGAACAACAAAGTGGTATTTCTCCGCAAATTGGAGAAAGGCGGTAGTGAACACAGTTTCGGCATCCACGTCGCCAAGATGGCCGGTATGCCGCAAAGCATCGTCAAGCGAGCCAACGAAATACTGCATCAACTGGAGTCCGACAACCGTAAGACAGGGATTGCCAGACCGATGAAGAAGATCTCGTCCGAACGCGAAGGCTTCCAGCTCAGTTTCTTCCAACTGGACGATCCGGTACTCTCCCAAATCCGTGATGAAATAAATAATTTGGACGTAAACAATTTAACGCCGATAGAAGCGTTAAATAAGCTGAACGACATCAAACGGATCGTGAAAGGGAAGTAGTCCTGTTGAAAAAAAATTGTTATGAATCTTGAAGAAATAATCAAACGATTTGTGCCTCAATCGATTATTGATTACCGCACAAAAAAAAGACATCGAAAGCAGTACATTGAATGGGAGAAAGCCGGCAAGCCGGTTCCGCCGCCCCATTTGGTAAAACAATTGATCATAAAAGAATTTCAAAACAAACACCATTCGGAAATCCTGGTTGAAACCGGTACCTACAAAGGTGATATGGTACGTGCGCAAAGCGAGACATTCCCGCAAATCTTTACCATCGAATTGAGCGACTACCTCTACAGGAGAGCAAAAAAAAGATTCCGGCATGAGTCGCACATCACGGTGCTGCAGGGTGACAGCGGCGAAGTACTGCACTCTTTGCTCCCGCAGTTGGATAAGCCGACGCTGTTTTGGCTCGATGGTCATTATTCCGGAGGCATCACCGCCAAAGGGAAAAAAGAATGTCCGATCTTTGAAGAGTTGGATGCCATCTATCAATCAGAAAAGCCGCATGTGCTTCTGATCGATGACGCCAGGCTCTTCGAAGCCCAAGAGCTGGATTATCCTTCTCTTACAGAACTGTTTAACTACATCTCATCCCGCAGAAACGATGCCAAGATTGAGATTAAAGACGATGTCATCATTGTAGAATATGCTTCCGAAAGTGAACAATAACACCCCCGACGACACCCCCTCGATCGCCGTGATTGGCCTCGGATATGTAGGACTGCCGCTGGCGGTAGCCTTCGCAAAAAAATATCCGGTGGTCGGGTTCGACACGAATGTCGACCGCATCAAGGAATTGAAATCCTGCCGCGATCATACGCGTGAAGTTGCCGAAGCAGACCTGAAAGCGGTGATTCGTCCGGGCTACCAGTCCTGCGGACTTTTCCCCACCAACGATGCGTCGTTGCTGCGTTTGAGTACTATTTTTATCGTGACCGTCCCAACACCCATCACGAAAAGCAAGTCTCCCGACCTCTCCTGTCTGATCGATGCCAGCAAGACCGTCGGCGCCTACTTGAAACGAGGGGATACCGTGATTTATGAATCGACAGTGTATCCGGGATGCACGGAAGAAGACTGCGTCCCTGTGCTGGAGCAGGCCTCCGGGATGCGTCTCAATAAAGATTTCTTTTGCGGCTATTCGCCCGAACGCATCAATCCCGGCGACAAAATCCATACGCTGACAACGATCCGGAAAGTCACCTCCGGGTCCACCCCCGAAGCTGCAGCGCGCATCAACCGGCTGTACGCTTCCATCATCGATGCCGGCACCTACTCTGCCCCTTCCATCAAGGTGGCGGAGGCTGCCAAAGCCATCGAAAACGCCCAGCGCGACCTGAATATCTCTTTTGTGAACGAACTGGCGCTCATCTTTGAACGGATGCACATCGACACGTCTGATGTGCTGGATGCCGCCGCTACCAAATGGAATTTCCTGAAATTCAAGCCCGGACTGGTCGGTGGGCATTGTATCGGTGTAGATCCCTATTACCTGATGTACAAAGCCCAAATCCTCGGCTATCATCCGCAGGTGATCCTTTCAGGCCGGAATGTGAATGACAGCATGGGGGTGTTCATCGCCAACAAAATCATCAAACTGATGGTGGCGAAAGACCTGAAAATCAAGAGTGCGCGCGTGCTAATTCTGGGATTTACTTTCAAGGATAATTGTCCGGACATCCGCAACACCAGAATCATTGATATCTACAACGAACTCTGCTCTTTCGGTATCGCGCCGGATGTCTTCGACCCGTTGGCAAACCCGGAGGAGGTGATGAAAGATTACGGCATCCGTCTGATGGCGGAGATTCCCGACGACTGTCGTTACGATGCCATGGTCATTGCGGTCGCACATTCGCATTTCCTGTCTATAGATTTTGAAAAATACAAACTCGCAGGAACCATCATTTTCGATACCAAATCGTTTATCGATAGAAAATTTACCGACGCCCGTTTATAACCCCGACAATGCCATGGAAGAAGGATCCCTGAAAGAAAAGACAGCGAGCGGACTATTCTGGAGTGGTTTTGGCAACCTCTTTCAGCAGGTCATCCAGTTGGTATTCGCCATTTTCATGGGACGGATCCTGTTTCCGGACGATTTTGGCCTGGTGGCGATGTTGAGCATTTTTACGCTGGTGGCGACCACACTCCAGGAAAGCGGGTTCTCCATCGCACTCATCAACAAGCAGGAAATCAATCGCGACGACTATTCGTCGGTCTTCTGGGTCAATGGAGGCATCAGTCTGCTGCTTTATGCCCTCCTGTTTTTTGCTGCACCGTGGATTGCCGACTTCTACCGGCAACCGCAGCTGACCGATCTTTCGCGATTTGTATTCCTTTCGTTCGTATTCAACGCCTTTGGGATTATACAAAATACCGTCCTCACCAAAAGGCTGGAAATAAAGAAACTCACGTTCGTCAACCTCGCTTCGCTGCTCATTGCCTGTTCGACGGGGCTGACGCTGGCGTTGCTCGGTTTCGCTTATTGGGCAATCGCTGCACAAATGGTGGTTTTGTCTTTTTCTAAAACGCTGATTTTGTGGGTTGTCAGCAGTTGGAGACCGGCATTGTGCATGAAAAAGTCGCCGCTACAGTCGATGTTTACCTTCAGTATCAAACTCCTGATTTCTTCCTTGTGTTCGCATTTGTCCAACGGGATGTATTCGTTGCTGCTCGGGAAATGCTACGACGAGAAACAGACGGGATACTATTCGCAGGCATACCGGTGGTTTTCTATCCCGTTGGGGATCGTCATCGGCATCGTCAGTTCCATCTCGCTTCCGGTGCTGGCGGAAGTCAATGACAACGACGAAAGACAACGGCTCGTATTCCGGAAGATGCTCCGTTTCACTGCTTTCATCACCTTTCCTGTGATCCTCGGCACAGCATTCATCGCAAAGGAACTGATTCTGATTCTGGTGACCGACCGGTGGCTGAATTCGGTAGTCATCCTGCAATTGCTCTGTATCACGGGCATTTTCCTGCCCATCGTGGTGATTTATCTCAATCTGTTGACTTCCAAGGGACATTCCGGCGTGGTGTTGTCGCTCAATGCCGCGTATTGCTTCCTGATGATTGGCGTCTTGCTGCTGACAATCAAGTACGGCATCCGGCGAATGATTATTTGCAACGGCATTTTATACCTGTTCAATCTGTTGTTTACGATCCTGGCAACCAGGAAATACATCGGATTGACGATCCGCCATTTCATCTACGATGTATTCCCGTTTCTGGGCATTACCTGCGTGGTATTTACAATGGTCTATATGATTGTTCATCCCATCGAGAACCTCTATTTCTCACTCGGAGCAAAGATTGTGCTGTCCGTGCTGTTCTATTTCCTGATCATGCAATTTTCCAAGATTGTGATCTTCCGAGAGAGCGTCCGTTTTTTGAAAACCAAGTTGTTGAATAAGAAATCGTGATATGAAAGTCTCAATCATTATACCTGTATATAATGTGGCGCAATACATCGAACGCTGTCTGATTTCAGCTTTCGACCAGACCTATCCCGATATCGAATACATTCTGGTGAACGATGCCACGCCCGACGACAGTATGTCGATTGCTGCGAAAGTGATCAGGGAACATGGCTCCGGCAAGCGCGTAAAACTAACGGAACATACGGAAAACAGGGGATTGTCCGCTGCCCGGAATACGGGGATTGACGAAGCGACAGGCGATTACCTCTTTTTCCTTGACAGCGACGACGAACTGCCGCCCGACAGCATTGCGTCGTTTGTGACTGCCGCCGAACGCCACAATCCGGATTTTGTGATCGGAGAAATCGCCGTAATCGGCGCAAACAATAAGTCTTTCCCGCCATTGAAGCCCGCTGACGGATTCTATTGCGAAGGAGACGAGGTGATGCGCCTGTTCCTCTCGCGCCAATGGTATGAAATGGCATGGAACAAACTGGTGAAACGTACGCTTTTCGCCGGAAACGACTGCCGCTTCCGGGAAGGAATCCTCCACGAAGACAACCTTTGGTCCTTTCATCTGGCATTATGCGCCAAATCGATGACCGTAATCCGAAAAAAGACGTATATTTACCATATCAACAGCCAATCAATCACGCAGAAAAAGACCGAACGCAATAGCGAAAGCCTGTATACGGCGCTCTCTGAGATGATGCGGACGGCACAGGAGCAGAATCTATTCTCTAAATACGACAAACTGATTGATTATCTGGAAAATCTGCGGATTTATTTCCTCAAAACCCTGATCAAGGGAGGCTTTGAGAAATCGTACATCCGTCGTCAAAAAGGACGAATCGACCTGCTGTTTGACACTGTCGGCAATCGTGGTCGGCGTTCGATCGCAAACACGCTTAAGAATTTGATTTTAACGTTATGGATACAACTGCTGTAAAGAAAACCATCAAACTGTATTTCACCGATTTCTGGAAAGGATTCGATGCGTGTCACAATGTTTTTACAGAAACATTGTCCAGACATTACACGATCAAGATGGATCCCAACCCGGACTACCTGTTTTTTTCTTCGTTCGGCTACGATCATTTGAACCATCGCGATTGCATCAAGATCTATTTTACGGGCGAAAACAACGTCCCTGACTTCAATTTGTGTGATTACGCGCTGGGGTTTCATTTCTTGGAATTTGGAGACCGATACCTCCGTTTCCCGGTTTACCTGCTTGACAAGGAAGTGCAACGACTGGAGCTTGAACGACAGATTGATCCTGCCAACGCCTTGAATCGAAAATTCTGTAATTTCGTCTATACCAATAATAAATTATCCGACCCGATTCGAGAAATCTGCTTCCGTAAATTATCGGAATACAAGCAGGTGGATTCCGGCGGACGGCTGCTGAACAATATCGGAGCGCCGGTGCCGCAGAAACTCCCTTTTATCCGTGACTATAAATTCACCATCGCGTTTGAAAACAGTTGTGTGCAGGGATATACCACGGAAAAAATGACCGATCCGATGCGGGTCGATTCATTGCCGGTGTATTGGGGAAATCCCGCTGTGGAATCAGATTTTAACAAAGCCGCCTTCGTACACGTGAACGATTTTGCGACGATTGACGCGGCGATAGCGGAAGTGATCCGGCTCGACCGCGACGATGAAGCCTATCTCAAGCAACTGTCGCAACCGCGGTTTTCGGAAACGGGGTATTATCAATGCCAACTGAACCGCCTGGAAGTTTTCCTGCGCGCCATCGTCGAACAGCCTTTAGAACAAGCCCGCCGAACCGCCGCTTATGGCTATGCTCAGCGATACTTCGCTCGTCAGAAAAAAATGGCGAAATTGCTTTCTTTCAAACCATTGTCGTTCATATTAAGATAAAGAGAAGAGATGGATTTATTATACACTTACAACAAACTCAACGACACATTTCCCAAACGCTTGGTTTTCCATCTGGGTTGCGACGGCGGCTTTTTTTCCGAATACAACAACATGATTCTCGTGATGCTCTACTGCCTGCGTCGTCAACTGCGGTTCACCCTCTATTCACAAGATGCCGGATTCGGATTCGGGCGGGGTTGGAACGACTATTTCCTGCCATTTTGCCCGGAAGATAACAACCCGTTGCACAGCTTTTTCAACATGCGGTTCCCACATAAATATCCACTGTTTCTCCGGATGATGGATATGTTCAGGAAAAGTCTGCGAAATGCCTGCCTGACCTCCGACGTGTTTCATTCCGCACGGACAATGGACATCCGCGAAGACATCTGCATCCCGGAACTGGGACTGAGCGGCGACCTTCGCACCGTTTGCCGACGACTGATCGAGATGACCTGGCGGTATAATTCCGAAACAGCACAACGCATCCGAACGGTCGTCACCGACCTGAACCTCCCCGCACAATACCTGGGACTGCATATCCGCGGCGGCGACAAGTTTATTGAAACCGAACGCCTGGACATTGCGGTATACATGGACAAAGCCGCTCAAATCACGGATATCCGCTCGGCTTTTGTACTTACCGACGACTACCGCGTCATTGAATCGCTGTGTGAAACCTATCTTGACTGGGATTTTTATACCTTGTGCGATGAAAGCGAAAAAGGCTATTACAACAAGCGCTTCCGGAAAGAAAAAGCGTCGGTGCGACGACATAAAATGATCAACCTGTTTGCTTCGATGGACATACTGGCCGAGGCAGAAGCATTTGTCGGTACTTTCAGCTCCAATCCGGGGATGTATCTGGGGATGCGGAGGACGTCAGGACAAACATTTTCGGTCGATATCCCGGAATGGAAAATATGGTAAGTAGTCAAACGCAAACTAAAACAAACGGTATATGAAGCATGTGATCTCGGTGGTAGGCGGTCTCGGAAACCAAATGTTCCAGTATGCATATTCATTGACTTTTAAGAAAAACGATGCCGTCAGACTCAACGATTCGTTGGCGCGCCATGGGGAAAGCAACTACGGATCCGAATTGGGACGTGTGTTCGGAATAAGGATGCAAAATCGATTTTGCGACAGCTTTTTGATCTGGCTGACGCGTAAATGTATCGTGCTGGGAAGTCAATCGCGGTTTTCGGGATTGTTCCTGCTCCCGCTCAAACTCCTCTCGTTGTTCGGCATCGTCATCAAATCGGACTATCTGACTCAACTGATGAAGCAAAACGACCTCCGCTGCCGGAAATCCATCTGGTACGGACGCTTCCAGAGCGAACGGTATTTTGTAGAACACAGGGAGCAGGTGATGAATGCTTTCCGATTCGATCCTGCGAAAGTTTCTGCCAAAACACGGGAAACCGCCGACGAAATAGTCAGAGAAAACAGTATTTCCGTGCATATCAGACGTGGAGATTACCTCAAGCCAGTGCATCAGGCTTCTTTCGGCAATATCTGTACGCCGGAATACTACCGGACAGCCATCCGCACGATATGCAAACGGGTGGAAAAACCCGTATTTTATATCTTTTCCGACGACATCCCCTGGGCGAAAGCAAACCTGGGATCGACAGCGCATTACATCGACTGGAACACAAACGAAAATGCGTGGGAAGACCTATATCTGATGTCCTTATGTAAGCACAACATCATCGCCAACAGCACTTTCAGCTGGTGGGGCGCCTGGCTGAACCGGAATCCGGACAAGCTGGTTTTATGCCCGCCGAAATACACCCATTTCGACGACAGCAATGACTTCTATCCGGAGAAATGGATCAGGATCTCCGGCGTGCAAGCCGAATAGACACCGCAGAGGGCGCGATTTCACCGGTTTTGGCGAAAAAACTTTGAAAAGTAGCGATTATAATTCCGCTTTCAGCAAATCTTCTGCATCTGCGCTGCCGACGAAGCACAGTGTACCAGCCGCATTGAGTAGACACTGAAATTTTTTTTAGTTAAAATAATTATTAAAAATAGCATCACTTTTGTCCATTATACCTGAAATGAAAAACGGTACGGTCGAAACGATCTCACCCTACGGGATCCACATCGTACTGAATCGTCACATACTTGAAACGCCGGTTGGCGGTGATGTGTGTAGTGGCATTTTCAATGGCTTCTCTCATCACATTCAGCGAGGCGGAAATCTCCATTTTCAGCAAGATTTTTCTGATATACAACGACTGGACCCGGACGATCGGGGGCGTATAAGGCCCGATAACCCGGTCGCCAAGCGATTGACGAAGCATACGCGCATATTCCGCAGCCATCTCCTGAAGCAGATCCGTTTGCTTGTGTTTCAGGTTGATTTCGATCAGGCGGTAAAAAGGAGGGTAACGAAACATCCGCCGTTCTTCGAGCTGCAACCTGACCATTCCTTCATAATCGTGATTCAATACCTGCCGGATCAATGGATGTTCGGGATTGGAAGTCTGGAGAATCACTTCTCCCTGTTGTTTACGGCGACCGGCGCGTCCCGCCACTTGCGACATCAACTGGTAAGCGCGTTCGTACGCCCGAAAATCCGGAAAATTGATCAGCGAATCGGCGCTGAGAATACCCACCAGACCGACTTTTTCAAAATCCAATCCTTTGGAGATCATCTGCGTCCCGATCAACACCTGCGTCTTGCCTTGCTCGAAGCGCGAGATGATCGCTTCAAACGATTTTTTTTCGCGGGTGGTATCAAAATCCATCCGGTCGATGTGTATTTCAGGGAAAATCCGCTGCAGTTCTTCTTCCACCATCTCGGTACCGAACCCTCTGGGCTTCAAGTCTTTGTTTCCACATTCCGGACATTCTGCGGGTATTGGGTACGTGCTTCCGCAATAATGACACGCCAAGCGGTTGGAATGTTTGTGAACCGTAAGGCTCACGTCGCAAAACCGGCATTTCGGCGTCCAGTCGCAAATACGGCATACCACCATGGGTGCGAATCCCCTCCTGTTTTGAAACAACAGAACTTGCTCGCCATTTTCCAGCAATCGACTGATTTTTTCCGTCAGTAACGGCGACAACAAGGATTTCATCTGCTTTTTCCGCCTCAATTCTTTCACATCGACGGGGATGATTGTCGGCAGTTCGGTTTCTTCAAACCGTTTGTTCAGCGCCACATAACCGTATTTTCCCGTCTGCGCATTGAAATACGATTCGAGCGAGGGCGTAGCGCTTCCCAGCACCACTTTGGCCGAATGCATGGTTGCCAATACGATGGCGGCATTCCGGGCATGGTAGCGGGGCGCTGGATTTTGTTGTTTATATCCGGGTTCGTGTTCTTCGTCCACAATAATCAAACCCAGGTCGCGAAACGGCAAAAAAATGGAAGACCGGACACCCAGGATCACTTGAAAGCCTTCGTCGTGCAGCAGGTTGTTCCAGATTTCCAGTCGCTCGTTGTCGCTGACCTTCGAGTGGTACACTCCCATCTTATTTCCAAAATAACGCTTCAGCCTGTCGGTGATTTGGGTGGTCAGGGCAATTTCGGGCAACAGAAAAAGCGCCTGTCGGTTGAGTTTCAATGTCTCGTTGATCAGATGGATGTAGATCTCCGTTTTGCCGGACGAAGTGACTCCATGCAAAAGACAAACGTTTTTCTCCCTGAAATGCTGCAAGATTTCGATATACGCTTGCTGTTGAAGCGAATTGAGCCGATTGGGGTCCGACAGCGGAAGATCGTCGGAAGATAAACGGCCTACTTCTTTGGAATAGGATTCCAGAATTCCTTTGTTGATCAACGCTGCGAGCGCCGCTTCGCCCGATCCGCTACGCGTCAGCAATGCTTTTTTTGAAATTTCAGCTTCCGGCAGACTGCCCTCGGCAATATTTTGATCGAACAGACGCGAATAATCAATAAACGCCAATAACAATTGTTCTTGTTTGACCGCTCGCTTCAATGAATCGAAGGTCGAACGCAACGATTCCGCCGTCTTGCATTGCGAAGCAAGACGGATGAATACTTCTTTCTTCGGTTTATAGCCCATCGAAGGCTCTTTTCGGAACCCGGAAGGGAGCGCCGCTTTCGCTACTTCCCCCAGACTGCAAAGGTAATATTGCGACAACCATTCCCAGAAACGCAATTGCGGACGTCGCACCACAGGCGATGACTGTTCTACGGCGACAATCGGCTTTATCTCATACGGACACGTCGGCTTTATCGTGTGGATATAGGCAATCACACCCGAATAATGCTTGTTCCGTCCGAAAGTCACCGACACAAGACTTCCCGGGAAAACCGCTGCTCGCAGGTTTTCCGGTACAAAATAGGTATAGGTATCGGATAATGGAACCGGGAGTATTACTTCAACAAACATGTTATTATTGTTAAAACGTACAAATATCACAATAATAAAATCCAACCCCGCACCAATGCCTGCAAAAAAAACTATACATTCTATAAATTATGTTATCCGTTTTAAACTTCCACACCTAAAAACACTCCAAAGTGTGCGGAAAAAAATTACTTTTGTTCCAAACAATCTATTTTCAATGAAACGAAACACAAAAATACTACTCCTCATTGTCATTGTATTACTTATTTTGGGGATGGCGTTTTATCCAAAACTCCATCAACTTTATATTTCAAAAAACCAGGCGGAATCGGCGCCCGCTTTCACCACTGCAAACAGAAATAAAGCGCTGAATGTGAATGTACAGGTCATGCAGCCCGAAACATTGAACGACCTGATTCATGCCACCGGCAGCCTGATTCCCGATGAGGAAGTCGATTTATCGTTCGAGACTTCGGGAAAAATTACAGACATCTATTTCAAGGAAGGCAGTTCCGTAAAAAAAGGAGATCTGTTGGCCAAGGTAAACGACAGCCCGTTGCAAGCGGAGTTGAAGAAGTTGGAAGCGCAAGTCCCGCTGGCGGAAGACCGGCTGTACCGCCAGAAGGCGTTGCTGGCCAAAGATGCTGTCAGTAAGGAAACCTACGAACAGGTCTCTACCGAGTTGGAGAAATTGAAAGCCGACATCGAACTGATAAAGGCGCGGATTGCACAAACCGAGCTTCGTGCGCCTTTCGACGGAGAGATCGGGCTGCGGTTGGTGAGTGAAGGCACATACGCATCACCATCGACCATCGTTGCGCGGTTAACGAAAATCATCCCTTTGAAAGTGGAATTTTCGACCACGCAGGAATTGGCTTCGCAGATTACGCCGGGCGTAATGATCCGGTTTGCGCTCAACAATGCCTCACGCGCCATGTATCAGGCATCCGTATACGCGGTGGAATCCAGCATCGAAATGAAAACCCGCTCACTCAAAGCGCGCGCTATCTATCCGAATCCCGGAGGGCACCTGAAACCCGGGAGTGCGATTTCCATTGAAATCAACCTGAAAGAAATCAAAAATGCGTTAACGGTTCCGAGCGAAGCCATCGTTGCAGAAATGGGGCTGGACATCGCCTACCGATACCACAACAACAAAGCGCAAAGGGTGGAAGTGGTCAAGGGACTGCGCACCGCTTCGCGGGTACAAGTATTGCAGGGCTTGGAGCAGGGCGATACCGTGATCACCACGGGTGTCATGCAGTTGCGCGACGGGATGGCCGTCACTATTGATAAAATTTTGAATGAAAAAACGGGGGACTAAAGGCGCCGACACCATGCGGCAACCAGGTTCCTGTTTATTTTAATTGTCAGTATTTATTGTGAATATTTCCGAATTAAGCATCAAGCGACCGGTATTATCGACGGTTTTTGTGTTAATCATATTTCTGCTGGGTATGATCGGGTACACCTACCTTGGCGTCAGGGAGTACCCCAATACCGATATCCCGATCATCTCGGTCGATGTGTCCTACCCAGGCGCCAATGCCGATGTCATCGACAACCAGATCACCGAACCGTTGGAGCAAAATATCAACGGCATACCCGGAATCCGCTCTTTGAGTAGCAGTAGCAGCCAAGGATCATGCCGCATCACGGTAGAATTTGAACTGAGCGTTGACCTGGAAACGGCTGCCAATGACGTACGTGACAAGGTGTCGCGCGCTCAACGCTTCCTTCCCCGCGACTGCGACCCGCCGACAGTGTCGAAAGCCGACGCTGACGCCGACCCCATCCTCCAGGTCACCATCCAAAGCGAGAAACGCTCGCTGCTGGAATTGAGCGAAATCGCCGACCTGACAATCAAAGAACAGTTGCAGACGATCCCCAATGTCAGTTCCGTAGGAATCTGGGGAGAAAAGCGCTATGCCATGCGCCTTTGGCTTGACCCGACACTCATGGCTGCCTACAACATCACGCCGATAGACATCAAAAATACCCTCGACGCAGAAAATGTGGAACTCCCCTCCGGAAGCATTGAAGGCGATATGATGCAATTGAGCATCCGCACGCTCGGCCTGATGAAGTCGCCCGAAGAATTTAACAACATGGTGATCAAAGAAGACGCTTACAATATTGTCCGCTTCAAAGACGTGGGAATCGCAGAACTCGGACCGGAAGACACGCGGAGCATCATGTATCAGAACGGCGTTCCGATGGTGAGTGTGGTGGTGATTCCGCAGCCCGGCGCCAACCAGATTGATATTTCCGACGAAGTGCGGGTGCGGTTGAAGCAGATGAAAAAAGACCTGCCGGAAGACGTCCTGGTGGATTTTGCTTTCGACAACACCAAATTTATCCGTGCGTCGATCCATGAAGTACAGGAAACCATCTACATCGCTTTTGTACTCGTGGTGCTCATTATTTTCATGTTCCTTCGCGACTGGCGCATCACGCTCGTCCCCTGCGTTGTCATCCCGGTTTCGCTGATCGGCGCCTTTTTTGTGATGTACATTGCCGGATTCTCCATCAATGTGCTTTCGATGTTGGCCGTGGTATTGGCCGTCGGGCTGGTGGTGGACGACGCCATCGTTGTCACTGAAAACATCTACGTCCGCATCGAAAAAGGGATGAACCCGAAAGAGGCGGGCATCGAGGGATCGAAAGAGATCTTTTTCGCCATCATCTCCACCACCATCACGCTGGTGGCGGTATTTTTCCCGATAGTCTTCCTGCAAGGCATGACAGGACGACTGTTTAAGGAATTTAGTATTGTCGTCTCAGGTGCAGTATTGATCTCGGCATTTGTCGCGTTGACATTCACGCCGATGCTTGCCACCAAGCTGTTGAAAAAAAGAGAGAAGCAAAATTGGCTCTACGTCAAGACAGAGCCGTTTTTTGAAGGACTCAACGCCTTCTATGGAAAATCGCTGCAATATGTTTTGAATCATAAATTGCTCATTTGGCCTGTCATCATCATTGTCGTCGCATTGATCTGTATCCTTGGCACCCGGATTCCATCGGAAATGGCGCCATTGGAAGACCGTTCCCAAATTACCATCCGGACAAGCGCGCCTGAAGGAGCTACCTACGAATTTTATCGCGATTATTCGGCTATCATCTCCGACATCGCCGATTCAGTCGCCTACGAACGCCTGCTCAATGTGGCCATGATCAGGTCGACCATGGGCTTTATACGCATCATCCTGCCCGACATCAAAGACAGAAAGCGCAGCCAGATGGAAATTGCGGACGCACTCTCGGCCTCTGTCCGAAGAGAAACGATGGCGAGAGCGTTTGTCCAACAGCAATCGACTTTCGGAGGACGACGTGCGAGCATGCCGATACTCTACGTGCTCCAAGCACCAAATCTGGAAAAACTACAGGAATACATCCCGAAATTCATGGAAAAAGTGAACGAAAGCCCGTTATTCCAAATGTCGGATGTCAATCTGAAGTTCACCAAACCGGAAACACAGATTCACATCGACCGCGACAAAGCGGCGCTGCTGGGAATCAGCACACGCGACATCGGGCAAACCTTGCAATACGCCCTGAGCGGACAACGCATGGGGTATTTCTATATGAACGGGAAACAATACCAGATTCTGGGAGAAATCAACCGACAGCAACGCAACACACCGCTCGACCTCAAGTCGATCTACATCAAAAACCACGCAGGCGACATGATACAGCTTGATAACCTGGTGACACTGAACGAAAGCGTGGCGCCGCCCACCCTATACCGCTACAACCGCTTTAAGGCAGCCACCATATCATCGGGATTGGCCAAAGGCGTCACCATCGGTCAAGGCCTGGACGAAATGGACCGCATCGCAAAGGAAACGCTCGACGAAACCTTCCGCACCGCGCTGTCAGGCGACTCGAAAGAATACCGCGAAAGCTCTTCCAGCCTGATGTTTGCGTTTATTCTGGCATTGGTACTCATTTTCTTGATTCTGGCCGCACAATTCGAGAGCTTCAAGGATCCGCTCGTCATCATGTTTACTGTCCCACTCGCCATCGCCGGCGCACTCATCTTCATGTTCTTCGGCGGAATTACACTGAATATCTTCAGCGAGATCGGTATTATCATGCTCATCGGGCTGGTGGCCAAAAACGGAATCCTCATCGTGGAATTTGCCAATCAACGGCAAGATTCGGGCATCAGCAAGGCCGAAGCGATCTATGTGGCGGCTTCACAACGCTTGCGCCCAATTTTGATGACGAGCTTTTCTACCATCCTCGGCACACTCCCCCTGGCCTTCGCCAGCGCGGAAGGCGCCAACGGTAGAATCGCCATGGGTGTAGCCGTAATCGGCGGGATGATCGTGTCCACCTTCCTGACTTTGTATGTCGTGCCTGCCATGTATATGCTAATTTCAACCAACAGGATAAAAAAATAAAACCGGTATGATTTATTCTTGCATCAAGACATCCGCCCTGTATTTTGCCGCGCTTTTTTGCTTCGGCTTTTCCCTTTCCGCACAGAAAATCCTGGATCTGAAGAAATGCCTGGAAATCGGTATGGAACAAAATTACGACATCCGGCTCATTCGGATCGAACAACAGCTGTCGGACAATAATTTTACAGCAGGAAATGCGGGGTATTTGCCTACCGCAGACCTGAATGCCGGTTATTCGGGGACATCCAATTCGATCGAACAGAATCTGATCTCCGGCGAGACGGTCAAATACAACAATATCAACAATCAGACGCTCAATGCGGGAATCAATCTGGGTTGGACGCTTTTCGACGGATTTCAGATCCAGGCGAAATACGATAAGCTCAAAGAACTGAAACAGATGGGCGAATTGCAAACCCGACTGACGATAGAAGATTTCATCGCCACCCTCACAGCAGAATATTACAACTATGTACGCCAAAATATCCGGCTGTCGAACCTGAAATATGCGGTGTCGCTGTCTAAAGAACGCTTGCGGATTGTGGAAGTGCATTACAACATCGGATCGATGTCGCGATTCGACCTGCAACAGGCACGAGTCGACTTCAACGCCGACAGTTCCAATTTCATCAAACAACAGGAAACGCTGTATACTTCCCGCATTTCACTGAATCAACTGATGGCGTTAGATGATGTCGCCGGAGCGCTTACCGTAGCCGATTCCATCATCGAACCCAACAGTTTACTGCAAGAAACGGAACTCTATACAAAAATGATGGCTTATAATGCCGATTTGTTGCTCTCGCAAAAAAACAAAACCCTCAGCGAACTCGATTATAAAGCGGTAAAAGGCAGAAACTACCCCTACCTGAAATTAAACGGCGGGTATGGATATACACAAAACCGTTACGAAACAGGAAGCTACGACAAACAGCAAACCTTGGGATTCAATTATGGCCTCTCGCTGGGATTCACGCTTTTCGACGGTTTCAACCGAAAACGGGAAC
Organism: Dysgonamonadaceae bacterium; assembly: GCA_031272075.1. Lineage (GTDB taxonomy): Bacteria > Bacteroidota > Bacteroidia > Bacteroidales > Azobacteroidaceae > BNXB01. Next base: position 39,736 of record JAISUK010000005.1, on the reverse strand, counting down.
AGAAAAATGCCAAATTGCAGATTCAAAGCCGTCAACTGGAATACGAACAACTGGAGCTCTCGCTCAAAGCCAACATGTTGAATATCTGGATGGCTTACCAAAACAACCTCGAACTCACTTCGCTGGAAATCGAAAACCTGCAGACGGCACGCGACAACTACGAAATCGCTATCGAACGTTATAAATTGGGTGAACTTGCGGGCATCGAACTCCGCGAAGCGCAAAACAGCCTGCTGGAAGCGGAAGAGCGGCTGCTCCAGGCTCGCTACAATACCAAACTCTGCGAAATCTCACTCATGCAGATCAGCGGACAAATCATGAATTATCTGGAATGAATTATGTATTTATCTGAAAAAACCTGGAGATGGTACGGGCCGAACGACCCGGTGAGCCTCTCCGATATCCGCCAGACAGGCGCAACCGGCATCGTCACGGCATTGCACCATATCCCAAATGGGGAAATTTGGACAATCGCTGAAATCATGCAACGCAAACAAATCATCGAAGCAGCGGGCTTGACCTGGTCGGTGGTAGAGAGCGTCCCGATTCACGAACACATCAAGACGCAGACGGGCGATTTTATGCGCTATATCGAAAACTACCGGCAAAGCATCAGAAACCTGGGCGCTTGCGGCATCCCGATTGTGACTTACAACTTCATGCCTGTGCTCGACTGGACACGCACCGACTTGGCCTATACCATGCCGGACGGTTCTAAGGCATTGCGTTTTGAAAAAGCGGCGTTTGTGGCGTTTGACCTGTTTATCTTAAAACGTCCCGGCGCGGAAAAAGAGTATTCCGAATCCGAGATCGAAAGGGCAAGCGTGCGATTTGCCACAATGACAGAAGCGGAAAAACAGCAACTGACCCGCAACATCATTGCCGGGCTTCCCGGTTCGGAGGAGAGTTTTACGATCGCGCAGTTTCAACAAGCCTTGGATCGTTATCAAAAAGTCGATGCCGAGACACTGCGCAAGCACCTGATTTTTTTCCTCAAGGCTGTATGTCCGGTCGCCGACGAATGTAATGTCCGCTTGGCGATTCATGCCGACGACCCGCCCTACCCGATTTTCGGACTGCCGCGGATTCTCAGCACAGAGCACGACTTTGTCCGGCTGGTGCAGGCCGTCCCGAACGATTCCAACGGCTTGTGCTTCTGTACCGGCTCTTTCGGCGTCCGTGCCGACAACGACCTGCCGGGGATGGTTACTCGGCTCGGCGACAGGATTTATTTTGTCCATTTGCGGAGCACGAAACGCGATGCGGAAGGCAACTTCCACGAAGCCAACCATCTGGAAGGCGACGTTGACATGTACAACGTGATGCGGCAGTTGTTGCTTTTGCAACAAAGGCGCCGCTGTTCCATCCCGATTCGCCCCGACCATGGGCACCAAATGATTGACGATCTGGCAAAAAAAACCAATCCGGGCTATTCCTGCATCGGTAGGTTGCGCGGATTGGCTGAATTACGTGGCTTGGAAATGGGGATCTCCGGATCTATTTCACCACTGTCTTGACCTTTCGGTTGCTGCTGACGACAATATAGACGCCTTTTGGCAACGATTCCACCCATTGGTTGCCAAAAGTGGCGATCGCTTGGTAACACTGTATTAAAAAAATTTATCAGATAAAGGCTCTTTTTATAAGATTATCCGTTTTTTTTTGCTACGTTTGTCGATCAAATCTAATTATTTATGTATTGGGAAAAAGAAATTGAGACCATGGCTCGTCCCGCATTGCGGGATTTGCAGCTCGAACGCTTGGGTGAAACGATCGCACAAGCCAAAAAATCCACTTATTACAGCAAACTGTTTCAAGAAAAACAACTGGACAAACTGACGGTTCAGTCGCTTGAAGACCTGAAAAAGTTTCCTTTCACTACCAAAGACGACTTGCGCAGTCATTACCCTTTCGGGTTTGCAGCCATCCCGTTGCAACAATGCGTGCGGCTACATTCTTCGAGCGGCACCACCGGCAACCCCACGGTAGTGCTCCACAGCCAGGCCGACCTGGATGCCTGGGCCAACCAGGTAGCCCGCTGTATGTATATGGTAGGACTGCGCTCGACGGACGTGTTTCAGAACACTTCCGGCTACGGCATGTTTACCGGCGGACTGGGATTTCAATACGGCGCAGAACGGTTGGGCGCATTGACCATCCCTGCCGCTGCCGGGAACACCAAACGACAGATGAAATTTATCCTCGATTTCGACGTGACCTGCATCCATGCCATTCCCAGCTACGCTGTCCGGCTGGCGGAAGGATTCTACGAAAGCGGGCTGGATCCGAAGAAAGACACGAAACTGACGACCCTGATGATCGGTGCCGAACCCCATTCCGAAGAACAGCGCAAACGAATCGAATCGCTGCTGGGCGTGAAAGCCTACAACTGCTTCGGCATGTCGGAAATGAACGGCCCGGGCGTCGCCTTCGAATGTCCCGAACAAAACGGACTGCACATCTGGGAAGATTATGTCATCGCGGAAATCGTGAACCCCGTCACGCTGGAGCCTGTGGCCGACGGCGAGATCGGCGAACTGGTGCTGACGACGCTGCAACGCGAAGCCATGCCGCTCATCCGCTATCGTACGCGCGACTTGACACGCTTCATTCCGGGAACCTGCTCCTGTGGACGGACACACCGAAAAATCGACCGCTTCAAAGGCCGCAGCGACGACATGATTATCCTGAAAGGTGTCAATATTTTCCCGATTCAGATAGAAAAAATATTGATGCAATTCAAAGAACTGGGGAACAACTACCTGATTACGCTGGAAACGGTCGGGGCAAACGACGACATGCTGATAGAAGTGGAACTGAGCGATCTGTTTACGGACGACTATTCCGTATTGCAACGCCTCACCAAGCAGATCACGCATCAGTTGAAAGACGAAATACTGTTGACTCCGAAAGTCAAACTGGTAGAAAAAAATTCCTTGCCGCAAGGTGAAGGAAAAGCCGTCAGGGTGAAAGACTTGCGAAATAACACCTGATTCCTCTATTGCTTAATCTATTAATTTCATTTCTTATGACAATTCAACAAATTTCCGTTTTCCTGGAAAATAAATTCGGCCGCTTGCACGAAATCCTCAGCCTGATTGCAAACGACGAAATCCGGATCATCGCCGCTACCGTATCGGACACTTCAGAATTTGGCATCCTGCGATTGGTCACAACCGATCCGCACAAAACGTTTCAAATCCTGAAAAACCATCAGATCAGCTCGAATATCAGCGAAGTATTTGCCATTGTCACCGATCGCAATTCGGGACAAATCACGCAAACCATCGAACATTTCACCCAAGCCGGGCTCAGCATCGAATACATGTATTGCTTCTCTACGAGCAAGGCCGGATTCCTGATTCTGCGCACCAACAACCTCGAAGCAGCGCGCAACGTCATCCGCCGAGCTTCGCTCGTCTGCGTCGATCAGGCGCATATCGCGGATTTGTGATTTATCATAATATACCGCATACACAATTATTCCCAACTTGCAACGTTAATATTAGTTGAAAGAGTTGAAAATTAGTGGTTAGTGGTTAGTGGTTAGTGGTTAGTAGCTAATCCTAAATAACACTCAACTTTCAACTTTCAGCTTTCAACTTTTATGAAGCGTTTTTTTATAGTCATCATTATCTCTCTTTCGGGAATCCGGTCGCTGGTCGCACAATACGACGCCCAGCTCAGTAACCAGTGGGCTGCAATCAACTACTACAATCCGGCCTACGCAGGCGCTACGGACAATCTGGAACTCACCGGCCTGTTTCGCCAGCAATGGTTGGGAATAGACGGCGCACCGCGAACGGCATTCGTCGTCGGACAGATGCCCATCAGCCTGATGGGGAAGACGCATGGCATCGGCGCGATCGGTTTCACGGAAAAGATCGGACTGTTCAGTCATACCATCGTTTCCGGCCAATATGCGTGGAAGAAAAACATCGGGAAAGGAGTACTCAGCGTTGGTATCCAGGGGGGATATATCAGCGAATCTTTCAAGGGGAGCGAGATAGATTTTGTGCCACCTGAAGGCGATGAATACCACGAGCAGGAGGATCCGGCGATTCCGGGCTCGGACATCTCCGGCGGCGCTATTGATGCCGCTTTCGGGCTGATGTTCAGCCGACCGAAATGGTATGTCGGTCTGTCGGTTACGCACCTCACTTCTCCCCAATTGCAGCTGGACGAAAACACCATCATGGAAGTTCCCCGCGCATATTATTTCACCGCAGGGTACAATATCCCATTAAACAATCCGTTATTAGAATTACGGCCTGCGTTGTTGGTGAAAACCACCTCAATGAGTCCTTATGCAGAAGTGGATTCGATTGTAGCGGAACTTGCCGAAAACAGCACGGCCAAAGCGATGATGACGATGATGCAAGTCGATCTCTCTGTCCGGATGATTTACAACAAGACATTCTGGGGCGGATTGGGCTGGCGAAAGGGCGATGCCGCGATGCTCTCTTTCGGGGGCAAATTCAAAGGGATCGAAGCAGGTTACGCTTACGATTTCCCGATCTCGGCCATATTGAAAGGCTCTACGGGTAGTCATGAATTATTTATTAAATACATTGTCGATCTGAGTAAAAAGAAAAATAACAGGTATCGACACAAAAGCGTTCGAATATTATAACTGTATGAAGAAATTGATATTCTTGGCAATGATAGCCATGCTAAGCGTCTCTTGCGGAAGGTCGCTGCAAGGTTCGGGCGGAGAACTTACCGGAGTGAGCGCCCCGGCGTGGGGAGAACCATCGCCTTATGGGATGGTGCTGGTGAAACGTGGCTCGTTTGAGATGGGGCCAGCCGACAAAGATTCCCTTTGGGGTGTCTACCAGGATCCGAAAGGCGTCTCCATCGATGCGTTTTGGATGGATGAGACGGAAATCACCAATTCAGAATACCGGCAATTCGTCTACTGGGTGCGGGATTCCATCATCCGCGAGCGGCTCTATGACCCGGCTTATGGCGGGAACGACCTGTTCAAAATCGAAGAAGACAAGAACGGCGATCCGATCGATCCGCCGATCCTGGACTGGCGGAGGCCGATTCCTACCGAAAGACGCGCCAACGAAGATGAATTGAACGCGCTCAACAGCGTGTATTATACCCATCCGATTACACATGAAAAGAAACTCGATCCTGCTCAGATGATTTATGTCTATCAGTGGTTTGACCATACTTCCGCAGCGTTACGTCAAAACCGGATCAATCCGGAAGATCGTGTGAAGAATACCGACATCAAGGTCGATCCCAATATCGGCGTGATGATCTCGAAAGATACGGCCTACTTCAATGAAGAAGGGAAAATTATCAGCGAAACCATTACGCGGCCGTTGAGTTCGCTGTTTGATTTCTTACATACCTACATCGTCAATATCTATCCGGACGAGACTTGCTGGGTCAATGATTTCAACAATGCATACAACGAGCCTTACATGCGGCTGTATTTCAACCATCCGGGCTACAATGATTATCCGGTGGTCGGGGTTTCGTGGGAACAAGCGACGGCTTTCTGTTCATGGCGCACAGATTTCTTGAAGAAATCTCTCGAATTGAAAGACGGCAGGGTCATCGAACCCTATCGTCTGCCTACCGAAGGCGAGTTTGAATACGCCGCACGCAGTGGGAAAACGGAAAATAAATATCCATGGAGCCAGGAAGGATTGACAGGCGAAAAAGGCTGTTTCCTCGGCAACTTCAAGCCCGATCGGGGTAACTACGTAAAAGATGGCCATTTGATTACTTCGAGGGTGGCTTCGTTTTCGCCCAACGAATTTGGATTGTACGACATGGCCGGCAATGTGTCGGAATGGACTTCGACGACTTTCCTGGAATCCGGTCCGGAAATCATGAACGACATGAATCCGGAATACCGTTACAATGCTGCCAAAGAAGACCCTTACGCCATGAAGAAGAAGGTGGTGCGAGGCGGATCCTGGAAAGATGTCGCCAATTTTATCCGTTCGGACACCCGCACATTTGAATACCAAAACGAGCAACGGTCCTACATCGGATTCCGCTGCGTACGCACGCAAGTGGGATTTTCAAAAGCCAAAGGAAAAAAATAAATAAAAAATAAAGACAATGGGAATCAGAAGTAAAACAAAAAACGCCATCGAGAAATTCCTTTCCGGCGAACGCGGGAGGCGGTTTTTCCAAGTTTTTTACAGTATAGGCGCGGCAATCATCATTGTCGGCGTGCTGGCAAAGTTGATGCACTGGCCTCACGGGCTTGGTAACTCCCTCTTATATATAGGTTTCATCACCGAAGCGATTGTGTTTACAATTTCGGCTTTCGACAAGCCGACTACCGAATATGAATGGGATCGGGTTTTCCCCGTCCTGAAAGACGAAGAAGAAGACCGTCCACAGTTTGGGCAGGGTGTTTCGGGCGGCAACGGATCGCTCGTGATTGGTTCCGGAAGCGGGTCGGGCGGTGGTGGCGGCACAGTGATCATCGGCAACGGCACTTTCGACGGCGAAGCGACATTCGGCAAACGACCGTCCGGCGCGGGCGCAGACAGCGCAGTGGCGGCGGCCGAAGCGATGACGACCGGACAGGTCCGACGTTCGTTCGGCATCTCCGACGCCGTCAATGTTTCGGAAGAAGACACGAACGCGCTCACCGCCAGCATAAAGAAGATGGCTGCGGCAGCCGACCAACTTTCCAAAATGGCGGAAATGACCGACGCCACGCAGCAATACCTCGACCAGTTGAAAGACATGTCGGACACAATGACAAAATTCAGTTCTGTAACCAACAGTCTGACAGACGTTTCCGACATACTGCTCCATTCATATCGAAGCATTACCGACAACTCCGACGGCATCAACGAGTCGTCGCGCGGATATGTGCACCAGATGGAATCACTCAACCGTAACATCCAGGGATTAAACACGATCTACGAAATTCAACTCAAGAGCGTCAGTTCGCAGATCGACGCCATCGAACGCATCAATGCCGGTTTGATGAGGATCAAAGACCTCTACGAAGGCTCGATCGTCGACAGTTCGGTTTTCCGAAGCGAAACGGAAAAAATGGCGCAGCAGCTGCACGCACTCAACAGCGTGTACAACCGCCTGCTGAACGCCATGACAATGAATATGTACGGATCGGGTGGTTTTCCGGCAGGATTTCCGCAAAACAATAATAATGTTTAATTTAGTCCACGAATTACACGAATTTACACGAAAAAACAGTGTCATTTGTGAAATTTGAGCAAAAACAATAAAAAACTATGGCAGTAAACAGTCCAAATTCGCCGAGGCAAAAGATGATAAACCTGATGTATCTGGTTTTCATCGGAATGTTGGCGCTCAATGTTTCGACCGAGGTATTGGACGGATTCGAGCTGGTGGAAGAAAGCCTGCTTCGTTCGGTAAAATCTTCTTCCAGCCGGAACGAATTAGTGTTTCAAGATTTGGAAACTTATCATAGCAGTAATCCGGAAAAAACAAAAAACTCCTACGAACAGGCAGAAAAAGTGAAAGCGAAATCCGATTCGCTGTTCAATTATATCCAAGACCTGAAAGTCAGGATTGTAAAAAAAGCCGACGGGAAAGAAGGGAATCCCGAACAGCTGAAACATCCGGACGACCTGAATGCGTCGTTTGAAGTGATGTTTGAACATGGAAAAAACGACGGGCGGAAACTCAAAGAAAGCATCGATAACTACCGCGACTATGTCACCTCGCTTGTGTACGACACGGTGAAATTACAGATCATCCAAAGCAATCTGAGTACGGAACCATCCCAAAAAGCCAGCGCCAATAAACAATCGTGGGAAGAGTCGATGTTTGACAAAATGCCGGTGGCGGCCGCTGTCACGCTGCTGACGAAGATGCAGAACGACATCCGTTATGCCGAGGGCGAAGTGCTGAGCGATCTGTTGCGAAATATTGATGTCAAGGATTTTCGGGTGAATAACATCGAAGCCAAAGTGATTCCGCAATCGCAGGTTGTGATGCGCGGAGGAAATTATACCGCCGACATCGTGCTTTCCGCACAGGATACGACGCAGCGTCCCACCATATTCGTCAACGGCAAATTTCTGCCGGAGGAACTCAATGGAAAATACGTGGTTGGGGCTGGATCTACCGGGACATTTCCCGTCAATGGATATATCGAAATCAACAGCGGAACGGGGTTTGTGTTGCGAAAAGAATTTTCTACGAATTATTTCGTGATCGAACAAAGCGCTACCGTCGCGCCGACAATGATGAATGTATTGTATGCCGGATTTAAGAATCCGATAGAGATTGCCGTGCCGGGCGTGGCAAGTCAGAATGTGTCGGCGACCATGTCGAACGGCTCATTGACGAGCAGCGGCGGCGGCTGGATTGCTGTCCCATCGAAAGTCGGGACAGATGCAGTGGTCACTGTGACGGCAAAAATGGGCGACGGACGCACCATCAGCATCAATAAATCTTTTCGTGTGGTACAACTGCCCGACCCGACCCCGTACATCCAATATGCGGATGCCAATGGCAATCCAATCCGGTTTAAGAAATCAGGACGCTTGGCAAAAGCCACGCTCTTGAATACCAATGAGTTGAAAGCCGCGATTGACGATGGACTGTTGAACATCGAATTTTCCGTCTTGAAGTTTGAGACGATCACTTTCGACCAGTTTGGGAATACCATGCGCGATGCCAGCGACGGCCCGCGGTTTTCTCAGAAACAGAAAGACCGTATCCGCGATCTGGCGCGCAACAAGATATTCCTGATCCGCGGCGTGGTGGCCAGAGGTCCTGATGGAATCGAACGCGAAATCGGCGTATTGGAAGTGACAGTGAATTAACATAAAACAACAATAGAGAACATCAAAAAACATAAAAATATGAGACCGGTTTATTATGTCATGCTGGCGTTCTTCGTCTGCATCTTTACACAAAACAACCAAGCGCAAACGCAGAGACAGTCACAACGCAGTACCAGCGCGTTACGTCCGGATTCTTTGTCTTCACTTTCCGTCAGGGCTGAAATGAAGAATCGGGAACAGACCCAAAACACCAACAATGCCGTCTGGCTGCGCGAAATATACCGAAATGTGGATTTGAATACCGAAAGCAATGCCGCCCTGTGTTACCCCTCCGAACCGATCGGCGACCGGATGAATCTGTTTACCCTGGTTTTCAGATTGATGTCGCAAGGCAAAATCAACGGATACAAATACCTGGATGGCCGGGAAATCTTTACCGACCAATACAAACTGAACTTTGAAGAAATACTGAAGGATTACAACATCCTCTATACCACTCAAGGAACGGGCGCCCGCACGCAATACATTATCAACGATGTCGACATCCCCAGCAACGAGGTGATGGCCTACATGATCAAGGAAGCGTGGTATTTCGACCAGGCAACAGGGCGATTCAATTCCAAAGTGCTGGCAATCTGCCCGATGCTTGTTCGTCAGGAAGACGATTTCGGCGAACCGACCCGAACCCCCATGTTTTGGCTGACTTATGAAAACCTCCGGCCTTACCTCTCGCGGGCATACATCATGACTTCCGATGTCAACAACGCGCTGACGTATACCATTGACGACTTCTTCAGCAAACGGATGTACGACGGTGAGATCATCAAAACGACAAACATGATGAACAAAAGCCTCGCGCAACAAGTCGGGAATGATCCGGAAGTCATCAAACATGCGCAAGACAGTATTGAGAATCAACTGAAGTTTTTTGAAAAGCAACTCTGGGTACCTGAAGACACCACTTCTACAGCCAAGAAAGGGAAAGAGCAGAAAGAAAAGAAAACAAAAGAATCGAAACCAAAAGAGTCGAAACCGGACAAATCATCGTCGGCCCCGACCAAGAGTGTACGCCGCACCCGCTAGCGCACTATTTGATCACGTATTTGCGTACGATTTCGCCCAGCCGGATGATGTAAATACTTTTGGGGAGGCTCAGCGTAAATTCCCCCACGGTCGATTTCATTTCTATTTCTTTGACTTTGGTGCCGATGATAGAGTAGATTTCGATTTTGCTTCCGATTTTGGCGTTTTTTACCGTCAAAACATTGGAGTCCGATAAAGCAATTTCTATCGCCGGTCGTTCAATTTCAACAACCTTGCCTTTCACATCTTGCTGCGCAAAAACAGAAAAATGAAAAAGAACTACCAATGCAACGAGATAATGCTTCATAGCTTCATGACGGTATTACCAGACTTTTTTTTTTGCAAATATACAATTAAAACAATTGAATTCTTCATTTGTTTGAAAAATTTACTCAGAAAACTTGTTTTTCGCTTCATTCCAGAACACTTCCATCTCTTCGAGCGACATTTCTTTAAGCGAACGGTTGTGCTCGGCGGCTTTTTGTTCCATGTAGTTAAAACGACGGATGAACTTGCGGTTGGTGCGTTCCAATGCGTTGTCGGGATTGATTTTATAGAGTCTGGCGGCATTGATAAGGCTGAAAAACAGGTCGCCGAACTCCTCTTCCATCCGGTCGGGATCCATCCCTGACAGTTCTTGCTGCAGTTCGGTAAATTCTTCCCGCACTTTGTCCCATACTTCCTCCTTGACATTCCAGTCGAATCCGGCATTGCGGGCTTTGTCCTGGATGCGTTGGGCTTTGGGCACCGAGGGCAGTGAGGCGGGCACCCCTTCCAATACGGTCTTGTTGCCGCCCCGTTCTCGGAGTTTGATCTGCTCCCAGTTGTGCTCCACCTGTCCGGCGGTTTCGGCCGCTTCCGTACCAAACACATGCGGGTGTCTGAATATCAGTTTTTCGCAAAGCGAATCGCAGACATCCTTCACATCGAATGCTCCTTTTTCTTCACCGATTTTGGAATAGAATACGATATGCAAAAGCACATCGCCCAGTTCTTTCCGGATGGCGTTATTGTCGTCGGCGATGATCGCCTCGCAAAGCTCGTAGGTTTCCTCGATGGTGTTTGTCCTCAAACTTTCGTTCGTTTGCTTCTTATCCCACGGACATTTCTCACGCAGTTCGTCCATGATGTCGAGCAAACGACCGAAAGCTTCCATTTTTTCCTGTTTGGTATGCGACATGCTGTTATTTTTGATACACCTCCAGTCCTTTTTTCAGGAAACGGATGTATTTGTCAATATTCTTATCGTAAGCATGGGATGGCGCCATGGGGTTGCCGGCATTGTCGAGCAACACATAAAACGGCTGGGCGTTGGCGCCGAACTTGCTTCGTTGCAGGTAGCTCCATTTGTCGCCGGTCGTTTTCAGCGTACGCACTTTGCCCGATTCCGTCACCTGGATGGGTTGCGGCAGTTTGGCTTTGTCATCTACATACAACGAAATCAGGACATAGTCGTTGTCGATGATCTGTTTGACGCGGGGATCCGACCATACGGCGACTTCCATTTCGCGACAATTGACGCAGCCGAAGCCGGTGAAGTCTACCAATACCGGCTTGCCCGTTCTTTTGGCAAATTCCATTCCGGATTCGTAATCGTGGTATTTCGGAGTGACCACGCCGCTATACAGATTGAAATCCTGGGTATATATCGGCGGAAGGAACGCGCTGATGGCTTTGAGCGGAGCGCCCCAGAGGCCCGGCACCATATACAGCGTGAACGAAAGCGTGATGATCGCCAAGAACAGCCGTGGAACCGACACATGCGGCAGGTCGCTGTCGTGCGAGAATTTGAGTTTGCCCAGCAGATACATTCCTGCTAACGCAAAAATCACGATCCAGAGCACCAGGAAGACTTCGCGGTCGAGCAAATGCCATCCGTAGGCGAGGTCAGCGATCGACAGGAATTTCAGTGCCAATGCCAGTTCAGCAAACCCCAGCAACACCTTCACGGAGTTGAGCCAACCGCCTGACTTCGGCATATTTTCCAGCCAAGAGGGGAAGATAGCGAAGAGTGCAAAAGGGATGGCCAGGGCGAGGGCAAAACCGAACATTCCAATGGCCGGAGCCATCAGACTGCCTTGCGAAGCCGTTTCTACCAGCAAAGTGCCGATAATCGGACCGGTGCAGGAGAAGGAAACCAAGACTAAAGTGAAAGCCATAAAGAAGATGCTGATCAATCCGGTGGTTGAGTCGGCTTTGCTGTCCAGCTTGGTTGTCCAGGAGGCTGGCAGCGCCAGTTCAAAAGCGCCGAAAAACGATACAGCAAACAGCACCAGCAGAGCAAAAAACAACAGATTAAACACCGCATTGGTCGACAGATCGTTCAACGCGCTTGCCCCGAAAAGGATGGTGACCAGCAAGCCGAGCGCCAGGTAGATGACGATGATCGAGAAGCCGTAGATCAAAGCATCGGAGATGGCTTTTTTGCGGTTGGTTTTCGAACGTTTCAGAAAGAAGCCGACCGTCATCGGGATCATCGGCCACACGCATGGCGTCAACAGTGCGATCAATCCACCAAGAAAGCCCGCTATCAGCACTTTCCACCAGGAATTGTCTTTGATGACGACCGTATTGCCAAAAGCATTGAGCTGATCGACGACCGGCGCCCACCAGTCGGTATCGCCGTCAGTTGTCGCCGTCAATGCCGCAGCAGCTGTGTCGGCGACGGTATCAGGGAGCACAGTCTGTTGTGTATCCGCCGGCGTTTGTTGCACCGGCGTTTCGGCAGGCGGATCCTGTTTTTTTGCTGTGGAAGTCGCCGATGCGATCAATTTTTCCGGCAGGTTGTTTTTATTAAAGGAAAAATCTTCCGTTGTCGGCGATAGACAGGTATTGTCGTTACATACCATGAAAGTCAGTTCGCCGGTGATTTCAAAAGCCGCCGGATCCGTCAATTTGAATTTCTGCACAAAAGTGACAGCATGTTCAAACCAGCGCAATTCCATCTGGAAAATATCGTCTTGTTTTACTATCGGTTTGGATTGTGGTTTGACGGAACCTACCAATTCCGCCCCCTTCACTGTCTCAAAATGAAAACTGGTAGAAATCGGCCCCCCCTCCGGCAGGTTCTGGTCATACAGATGCCAGCCGTCGTCGATGGTCGCTTTCAATAGCAGCTCACTATCATCATTCAACTCGTAAGTCCATGATACGGGTTCGATGATTTGCGCAAACGCTTGAGCGCAGAAAAGTAAAAGGCAACTCGCAATTTTAATACATTTTGTCATACATTTTTATTTGAAAGTTATTTAATTTGGCTGCAAAGTTACGATATTCACCTCAAAAAAATGCGGATTTATGAAATTTTATCTATACTTTTGCAGTCGCTTACGATCTTCGGTTTTTTGTGCCGTTAAAGTAACATTATTAAACAAAAGAATTAATATTAAATACGATTTATATGAAGCAGAAATTACTCCTTCTAATGGCTTTCGCATTGTTGGTAACACTGCTGAAAGCACAAGGCGCCCCAAGCATCACCTTAGGGCAAACCTCCATCACCCGAATTTACCAACCGGGCACATCGGTGGATGTCACCATCAATGTGTCTGGACTGACTGTCGCTGCCGCCAACTCCGACAATACGGATGTGGTAGAAGCCTCTTTGACGAATGATGTTCCCAAAAAACTCCATCTGGATTTTAAGAAACGAGGCAGCGCTATGGTGACTGTCACTACGGACGATGCCGATAAGAGCGCTACGTTGCCTGTAACCATCAATCCCAAACCGTTGAATTTGTTGCTTGACGGCGGTGCTCCATCGCTGACGCTGGATTACGATATTTCCTTGACGACTTATGGAATGATACCTCGCATGCCGACCGATTTTGCGCTGGAAGGCGTCTATCCTTCAGAAGACGTTCAGTTGGCGTTGCTATCTGGTTTCAGTTCACTGCTTTGCTCTTTTCAAGGCACTAATGCCGGCCCTTGCGATGTACGGATTTCGGGTTATACTCTCGATGGTACAGATAAAGGAAATTACAGTCTCGCTACTCCCACAATCTTGACGGGCGAGATCACCAAATCCAGCCAAGAATCGAATTTAGGGCTGTTAAGCACAGTCCATACCGGACAATTGGCCACGTCGCCACTCAAGTTCGATATCACGGTGAAAGGCGGCGTGACACCCACCTACGAGGTGATTGATAATACCAACGGGCTGGTATCGAATCCGACATTTACAGCCAAATCGGCCAACACATACGAAGTCAGTTTCGTATTATTGAAAGCGCATGCCACGCAGACAGCCCAATTCAAAATCAAAGTCCCCTCCAGCACCAATTACAATGCAGGAGAGGTACTGGTGACGCTACGCGTGACTCCGCCTTCCACGCCGAACATCTTCGTTCCGAGCACCGGCAGTTGGACGCCTGCGACACCCGTGACCTACGGCGGATCATTGACAATGCCGTTCACAACCGCCGACAATGCGGTGATTTCCTACACTGCCGCCAATCCGGACGATGTCGTCATTTCCGGAAAGCAGATTACTTTCAAAAAAGCAGGCGCGATTACGATCAATGTGACTGCCGCACAAACCGTCCAACATGCGGAAACCACCGAAACGGTGACGGTGACGGTCGCTCCAAAAACATTGACACTGACCGGTATCACAACGCCGGTTACAAAGCCTTACAGCGGCGACAATATTGCCGCCCCGCCGATCATCTGGAAGCTGTGCACGCTGACCGGCGTGCTGTTCAACGACGATGTTGAGCTCGACACTTCGTCGGTTGTCGCGCAATACAATGACGTCACCGTAGCTGCTGCAAACAAAGTCACCATCACCGGTCTGGCATTGGGTGGCACAAAACGCAACAATTATACTTTGGATTATCCCTCAGAATATACCGGAAAGATCGTCAAAGCCAACCAACCGCAAGCATTTGCCGGTCGCGATCAGGAGATTGTCACCGGAATTATCGGCGATACGTGGCCTTATAGCGCACTTGTCGCTGCTGCCGAAGGAGCGGATGTCACCAAAGTTATTTCCAATCCCACCGCCTTGGAAGATGATGATCTGAGCCAGGTGATCACTTTCAAAGCAGGAGGAAATTACAATATCAAGTTCACGGCGCCGGGCGATGACAATTACAATTCTAAGACAATTACCATCAATTTCAAAATTGCCGCCGCCAATGTCATCACGACTACCATCAGCAATTTGGAGATTGTAACAAAGCAGGAATACAAATCGACGGCGCAGACATTGAATATCACTGCGGTGTATTACGACGGGGCAGCACAGCAAAACGTCACCGCCCAACTGAAATTTACGCCAGTCGATCCGGCTATCGCCACTGTCACTTGGGACGGCAGCGACTGGAAAGTCAATTACCTGAAAGCCGGGACGACGACCTTCACCGTCGACCTGAGCGCCCCAATTTTGAGCGTCAATATGACCTCGCCGCTGCCTACTTTTACAGTGACAGTCGATAAAAAAGATCTTCCGATTAACGGACTTGTCGTTAATGCCAGGGATTACAGCCCGAACGATCGAACTGTTCCTGTACCCGGCAGCAACTGGGCTACTCAGTCCGTCAGCCCCATATCCGGCGATGATGTTCAATACCTACCCAACAGCGCAACCCATCCTACTTTGATTTACGAAGATGACAATGCAGGAAACGCCAAGAAGATTCTCATTCAGGATCCCGGCGCTTGGCTGACAGGAAACGATGCCGGCAACTATAACCTGGTTGTGACTACCACAGGCACGGTAAACAAAATTTCCCAAGGCGATCTGGGATTGGGGGCCGATCCGGTGAAACTAACGGTAAAATACGGCAGCAGCAATCCGGTCATCACGCCAACCGTCCTCGAAAGCGCTGCAACCACTTTTTCCTCAGTCAATACTGCCATCGCCGAATTTCCTACTTCTACTTCCGGAACGGTGAAAATCAATGATGTGGGAACGGTGGATCTTTATGTTAACGTCGCCTCGACAACCAATTATCTTGCGACAACAAAAATAATAGAGCTCACCATCGAACCGGGCGACCAGGTATTCAGCATTGCTTCGTCGTTTACCCGTACATTGGAAAGCGGTCCGTTCCAATTGATTCCGAATGCCAAAGAAACGCCCGTTTACACTTTCAGTATCGAAAACGGCGCATCTGTTATTTCAGTAGCAGCTGATGGCACAGTGACGCCGCTTCAATCAGGCACCGCCAAAGTGAAAATCGTATCTGCGCCCACTACCCATTATGCTGCCGGCGTTACTTACGTCGATATCACGATCCTGGATGGTGTGACCATTACAGGAGAACCCGTAAGCGCAACGATCTGTGAAGGCACCGACCACACCTTCAGTGTGACGGCTACCGGTGCGGGAATCCTCACCTACCAATGGATGATCAACGGTAATGCCATAGCAGGCGCCACGCAAAACTCCTACTCCATCACCAATGCAAGAGCGGGACATGCAGGCGTTTATACTGTCCGCGTCTCCAACGGAAGCGTCACGCAACTCAGTGCGAACGCTACACTGACCGTCAACGTTGGCGTACTGTCGTTTAATCAACAGTTGAGCGCCATCAAAACAGTTTGTGCAGACGTAAAGGACACGCTGAGAGTATCCGCTTCGGGGCCGAATATCACCTACCAATGGTATTACAACGACATCATACAGCCCACGGAAACGGATTCTGTATGGGGTTTCAACAAGATTACCAAATTGGAACAAGGCAAATACAAAGTGGTGGTAAGCGGCATTTGTCCGAATACCGGCACCGCCATCTCGATAGCCGACTCCTGTCAGCTGAAAGTCGTTTCGCCGCTTCCTTCATCGCTGACGTGCACGTTTACCGGCAATCCCAATTTATTGGTCAACCGTTCCTATCCCATCAGCATTGGCGAAGGCACGCTCGGCTACGAAGGTGTCACCAAATATATTTGGACGACCAACAACAGCTCAGCAACTTTTGCCGTCAGGGAAACCACCACCAACTCGAATACATTGACAGCCGGTTCGCTTCCCGGTAGTGGAGATGTCAAAATTGAGATGGAACATCTCTGCGGAAATAACTATTATCAGTGCGGTTATACGGTGGGATATGGCGCCGGACTGGATGCGCCGGGTAATGCGGGGATGAAGGTCTATCCGAATCCGGTAACCGTTGGCGAACCGTTAACGATCGACCTGGGCGAAGCCTCCCAAGCGCTGGTATATATCTACAATGTCACGGGTTCGTTGGTATACAACACCTCTTTGGTTGCTCCGGTGACGGAATTGCGAGCCGATCTGAAGCCCGGCATTTACATGATAAAAATGCTCGGAGCCAATAATAAAACTACGCTTCATAAATTTATTGTTAAATAACGGAATAAAAAACACTTACGGGGAAGCGGGGGAGAGATCCTTACCGCTTTTCCCGTTTATATATTGCAATATACAGGCTTGAGTTTTTTTTTATTTTGCCTGTTGCACCACACATCATCATGAAACCCTCTCAATATCGATATAGACTGTTTTTACTCTTTTTGATGATTTCGTCCAATTGCTTTTCGCAGGAATGGCGAGAAGAGATGGCGAATCTGATCTATACCCCGGCGTATTTTGGCCCCAATGCGTTTCCGATACCGGAAGTGTTGTCCGGCAAAATCATCTCCGAATATCAAGTAGAGGCGCGATACGACTATCATTACAACCCAGGCGACAAAACCCAGGATTTGTATTTTCGCTCTCTACTGCCTTTCGGTAAAAAATCTGCGCTGGAAATCAGCGGCATTTTTCGGGAATATTATTACACTTCGGAAGAGGTGAGAAACGCACGCCACGCCCTCCATACCAACTTGGGGAAAGGCGACGCCTGTTACGGCGACGCGATTGTAACCGCCATGTTTCAACTGGTTGAAAGCGACCGATGGATGGACATCCTGCTTATTTCGGGGTTGAAAACCGCCAGCGGCAACCGGCTGCACGATGCCCGCCATACCGACGCCGCATCCTACTGGTTTAGCGTCAATCCCGGACGCGACCTCTTCCGTTCTGCCGACCGGCGCTACTCGCTGCGCCTTGCTGGCATGGTCGGGTTTTATTGCTATATGACCAACCTCGATCACAATCGCCAGAACGATGCATTCCTGCTGGGCGGCGCTTTGCAATCCCGTATCGGGAACGTCTACTTCGAAGCCGGATTGCGGGGATTTCAGGGCTACTGGGATGAAGGCGACCATCCGCTGCTGTTCGCAACGAAAATCAAATACCGCGACAACAATCATGCGGTCTATATCCGTTATCAGGAAGGATTGGACGATTATGAATACAAAACAGTTTCGGTGGGTTATATTTTCTGTTTCTGAGCAAACTTCACGATTAATTGGTTACCACAAAACTGTTTGTCAGGGTGCCGCGCGTCACGGTGTAGCGCTGCAAGCCGTATTTTGCGCCGGAGACCGGTGCGCCGCCCGAAACTATGCTGTATACTGCGCCGCATTTGGGACAAACCGCGTGTAGTCCGCTTTCGTCCGGCGCGACGGCGGTCCGGTCGGCCTCCACCTGGCAAGCGGCATCGTAGGCCAGCAGATTGATTCCCGTTCCGGCGCCGGTATTGGTCACCAGGATGCCTCCATACCCAAAGCGGTCGGTTTGTTCATTGTGGCCGTTCGGCTTTTGAGCGGTATAGAGTTGCGGCTGGTTGATATTCAGGAGCTTTTTGTCGATGTCGTTCAGATAGAGCGTCAGGCTTACTGGCGCCCACGGAATGTTGGTGCGAATTTCGTCTTCACAGGAAAATGCGCCGCAGCAGAAAATGACGATCCATAACATTCGTGACTGCAATTTTCGCGAAACAAAAAACTTGAAAAAACTTAATCTCTTCATTATAATAATTTTAAATCATTAATTAACAATTGTTGATTTTCGATCAACAATTGTTAATCGTTAATAGCAAATCCATAATCCCGCGATCGTTATTCAGTCGCGGAATTTTGTGTTGTCCACCCAGCTTATTTTTGGCTTTCAGCCAGTCGTAGAACAAGTTGGGACGCGCAATGGTAATCTCCGGCATCTCCAGCGTCAAGTCTTTGTAGCGTTTGGCCTCATAATCCGAATTGAGGGCTTTCAACGAATCGTCCAACACTGTAGCAAACAGTTCCAACGATTCGGGCGGCACGGCGAATTCTATCAGCCATTGATGTCGCCCTTTGGCATTGCCGGACATGTAGACTGGTGCGGCAGTATATTCCCGTACTTTGCTGTGGGTGGCTTCCGTTGCTTTCAGCAGCGCTTTTTCAGCGTTGTCGATCATCAATTCTTCGCCAAAAGCATTGATGAAATGGCGCGTACGTCCGGTAATGATTAGTTTGTAGGGCGATTTGCAAGTGAACCGGACGGTATCGCCGATCAAATAACGCCACAATCCGTTGCTGCAACTGATGACGAGCGCATAGTCGCGATCGACGTCTATTCCTTCCAGCGGGCAGACCCGTGGATTTTCGCTGCCCACCTCTTCAATCGGAATAAACTCAAAGAAAATACCGTAATCCAACAGCAACAGCATGGCGGGATCGCTGAAGTCGTTTTGAAGGGCAAAAAAGCCTTCCGAAGCATTGTAGGTTTCCATGTAGCGCATCCGTTCGGAGGGGATAAGCGATTTATATTGCTCCTTATATGGATTAAAACTGATGCCGCCGTGGAAAAATACCTCCAGATCAGGCCATACCTCTGTCAGAAACTGTTTTCCGGTATACTCCAGCAGTTGTTTGATCAGCACCAGAAACCAGGAGGGGACGCCCGACAGGTTTGTAATACGCTGTCGCGCAGTGATCCGGCAGATCGTTTCCAATTTCATCTCCCATTCATCCGTCAGTACAATTTTTTTGGAAGGCGTGCGGTATAAATTGACGATGGGATTCATCCGCTCGATCAACACGGACGACAAATCCCCCGCCTTCGCATGGTGATTGAAAGGCACCGCTTTGTGCGCGCCGCCCAGAATCAGCGCCTTACCGCAAAAGAGTTTGCTGTCGCGGACATGCCGCAGGTAAGTAGCCACGCAATCCATTCCTCCACGAAAATGACACTGTTGCAATGACTGATTCGTGACGGGAATAAATTTACTTTTGTCGTCGGTGGTGCCGGAAGATTTGGCAAACCATCGTACTGTACCCGGCCAAAGCACTCCCTTCTCGCCTCGCATCATCCGTTGGATGTCCGGTTTGGCATCTTCGTAGGATTGCACCGGCACTCTGGCGGCAAACTCGCTGTAAGAGCGGATTGACGCATAGTCGTATTTCTTCCCCCATTCCGTACGTTCCGCCAGACGTAGCAGTTGAGTTAACTGCCGAGCCTGAACACCTCTGGGATCTTGCTCAAATCGGGCGATACATTTCAAACGCCAAGCAAACAACTGTCTGGCAATATTTTCAGGTAACATACGATTTGTTTACGTTTCTTTTCTAGCCACAAAGATACGATTTTCCGTGAAACGATCATTCACAGGATTTGCGTATTCGCCATTCCGAAGGGTAAAGGTTGTTTATCCGCGATCCGAGATGCTTGATGAACCCCAGCGGATGCTCTTCAAACGTGACGAGATGATAGCCTTTCCGACGATTGGCAGGGAATGTGGGGTAAGGCGCTTTTTGCAGGAAGGCAATCGCTTCTCGCCTGTTGAGCGGCAGTTCGGGAAAATAACCGCGTCGAAGCGCTGTCGACATCGCCAGCGCATGATGTACGACGAAATCTTGCCCTTTGAACGTGCCCAGAGGAACGCCAGCATGAATCACTTTCAGGCTGTCTTTCAGTCGCAGGTAGCTGTAGGCATGAACTGTAGGGACAGCCAGCAACTCATTTGTTTCGTTGGTAAAGAAGGAGAAACGGTCGGGATGAGTAAGGATGGAATTAAGTTCATCAGGCAGCATTGTTTCTTTCTGCCGGAGCCCCTTTTTTGATCTCTTCGTGAGGTTACCTGTTATGGTGTTAAGGGAAGAATAGGTCTGTGTCGACTCCTGTTTTTTTTGAAGGAGTGCTAAAAAAAATCCTTCTCCTTTGGTGCGATGCTGTAAAAACCGATAGACCGGGAGGTCTCCGTCGAAGCTCCCGGCGATTCCCCATGATGCCTCGGATGGGACCGTCTTTACCGTTGCGTCGAATGTTTCGGAAATCCACTGGATGTTTTCTTCGTTTTCGATGGTATTGTAAGTGCAGGTGCTGTAAATCAGCCAACCGCCCGGCTTAAGCGCAGGCCAGACATCCGCGATGATACGCTTTTGTCGTTCGGCACAGCAAATCACAGCGGCGGGCGACCATTCCTCGATCGAATCGGGATCTTTTCGGAACATGCCTTCCCCCGAACAAGGCAGGTCTGCGACGATGAGATCAAACATCCCGGTCAAAGCGCCTAGTTCGCGCGGGTCGTTATTGACGACAATCGTGGCGGGATTTCCCCATTTGACAAGGTTTTCCGACAACACTTTCGCACGATTACTAATAAGTTCGTCGGCTACCAGCAGACTGCCTTCGGGCAAGATGGAAGCGAGGTGTGTAGCTTTTCCGCCGGGTGCAGCGCAAAGATCCAGGCAGACGACCGGTCGATCGACGCATGCTTTTACCGCTTGTTCCAAAAACATCGATGAGGCTTCCTGCACATAATAGCATCCTGCGTGAAACAAGGGGTCGAAGGTGAACGACGGACGTAGCGGAAGATAGTAACCATCGCTGCACCAGGGGACGCTTTCAGTCGAATGATCCGTCCAGGGTTTGAACGGATTCATCCGAATGCTAACAGGCGGTTCTTCCTCCAGCGCTTTCAGGAATGCTGCCCATTGGCTGCCCAGCAGCGGTTTCGACAGTTCCATGAATGTTGCGGGGAGGTTCATGCGAAAGCCTCATACGGGAGGCCTAATGCTTCAGCTACCGGTTTGTATACCAGTTTGCCGTCGCAGACATTCAGGCCTTTGGCCAGTGCCGGGTCTTCTTTCAGCGCCTGCTTCCAGCCTTTTTCGGCGATGGCAAGGGCGTAGGGCAGTGTAGCATTGGTCAACGCAATGGTAGACGTGCGGGGCACTGCGCCCGGCATGTTTGCCACGCAATATTGTGTAACGCCGTCGATCACAAAAACCGGATCGGTATGCGTGGTGGGGTGTGACGTCTCGAAGCAACCGCCCTGGTCGATGGCCACATCCACCATGACCGAACCATTTTTCATGGTTGCGATCATGTCGCGCGTCACCAATCTCGGCGCTTTGGCTCCGGCAATCAGTACCGCGCCAATCACCACATCGGCAGTCTTTATTTCTTCGCGTATAGTCATCGGACTGTACATGATGAGTTTGCAGTTGGCCGGCATCACATCGCTCAGATAACGCAGGCGATCGATATTGATATCGAAGATGGTAACATCAGCACCCAGTCCGCAAGCCATTTTAGCCGCATTGATGCCAACGATGCCTCCGCCGATGATCATCACTTTCGCAGGGGGCACTCCGGGCACGCCACCCAGCAACAATCCAGAACCGCCGTGCGCCATCTCCAGGAAACGTGCGGCTTCCTGAATCGCCATTCTTCCGGCGACTTCGCTCATGGGCTGCAACAACGGCAATCGACCGTTAGTTTCTACTGTTTCGTATGCGATCGCCACACATTTACTTTCCATCAACGCCTTGGTCTGTTCCAAATCGGCTGCCAGATGCAGGTAAGTAAACACAATCTGTCCGGGTCGCAATAAGTGATATTCCGATGGGAGAATTTCTTTCACGTGCATGACCATCTCCGCCTGCGCGAATATTTCACTCGGCGTTTGGACAATGATGCCGCCTGCGTGTTTGTATTCTTCGTCGGAAAAACAGCTGCCCTTGCCGGCGTCATGTTCTACCAGGACGGTATGTCCATGCATCACCAGCTGTTCAACACCTGCAGGAGTCATTGAAACACGATTCTCCTGAGACTTAATCTCTTTCAAAATGCCAATCTTCATAGCTTTTTAATTAATTGTATTTGTTTATATTCGTTTCATTTGTATAACAATGGAACCAAATTCGACCGCAAAGGTACATAATCTTTGACAAATTACTAAAAATAAATGATGAGGTTTACGGTTCAGCATGTAAATCACTGCCATTATAAAAGTGATTATTCTATTTTAATTTGTAACTTTGTAACGATTATTCCAAGTCGGTCAAAATTATGGTAACTTTACGCAAAAAACTGCCTGTGGGCATACAAAATTTCGAGAAACTTATCGAAGGTAATTATACTTATGTCGATAAAACTAAGTATTTAGTAGATATGATTGATACGGGTACAATTTATTTTCTGTCCCGCCCGCGTCGATTTGGGAAATCGTTGACTGTATCTACCTTTGATGCCATGTTTTCCGGTAAAAAAGAACTGTTCAAAGGGCTTTATGCCGAAGAGTTTATGAATCGGGCGGATTATTACAGTTCGCCGATTATTCGTCTGGATATGAGCCAAGTAACCACATATTCCAACTTTGAAAGATTAGAGGCGTCGATAAATCTGATGTTCGAAAATATTGCGAAACAATATGATATTGAGATTAATAACAGTTTTTCGCCTGATGTCATTTTCAATATATTAATAAGGGAAATTGCCCAAAAACACGGTAAAGTTGTGATTCTTCTTGACGAATACGACAAACCATACGTCGATTTTTTTACGCAACCCGAAAAAGCAGAACAGATTAGAGGTATTTTGCGAAATTTATATGTTCAAATCAAGGCAAACGACCAGTATATCCGCTTTGTGTTTATTACCGGAATTTCAAAATTTGCCCGTTTCGGCGTATTTTCCGGTTTAAATTCACCGGAAGATATTTCGCTGACAAAACGATATGGCGAAATGCTGGGATATTCTGAAGAAGAAATAGTAAAATATTTTTCGGAAGATTTAAAAGATACTGCTGAAGAATTTGGTATTTCCGTTGACGCATTGCTTGACCGAATGCGTTATTATTACGACGGTTTCTGTTTTGATGGTATTCATCAACTTTACAATCCGTTTTCTACTATCAACTTTTTCAAAGCAAAGAGTTTCGACAATTTCTGGATGGAAAGCGGTACCACCAAACTAATTTACGATTATCTGAAAAACCACAAACTGAGCGTAGAGCAGTTTCATAATATTCGGGTTTCGCGCGATTTTGCTCGAAGTCCGGGCGATATGGATTCAACGCCACCGGAAGGTTTTCTCTATCAGGGCGGTTATTTGACCGTCAGTCGCGCCGAAGGAGAGTTTTTTGCGCTCGATTATCCTAATACAGAGGTGCTTAATTCGATGTCGCGTTTGGTGTCGGAAATTGTTTGCAAACGTAATGACGATGATTTTGCGCATTATCGCAGCGATTTGTTTTATGCTTTGGATATGAAAGACAAAGAGCAACTGCAAGAGGTGTTTAACCGTCTTTTGGCAAGCATCCCGTACGATGATTACAAAAGGGCGGCAGAACGGAACTTGAAGGACAATCGTTATCGTTTCTCGCTGCACGAATGGCACTATCGTTCTATGATTCTGGCTTTTGTGCGCGGTTGTGGCGTGGCGGCGGTTGCCGAAATGCACACCAATTTGGGGCGTGCCGACTTGGTACTGGATTATCTCGGAAATGTTTGGGTGATAGAAATCAAAGTGGCTTTCAAGCCGGAAGACGTGTCTGCCAAGCTTGCCGAAGCGAAAGCCCAAATCATTGACGGCAATTACACCGCGCCTTACCCCAACGCTACCGCCATTGCAATGGTAATTGACGACACGAAGCGGGAAATTACGGAAAGTGAGATTGTTTGAGCAAGAAAAAAAACATGTAAATCAATGTGCCGTAAAGTTTTAATCCATCAATCTAATTCCCCGCATAACTGTGTCTGCCTCCCAGAATATAATTGACGCCGAAATAAGTCATCAAAACTGCTGCGAAGATGATCAAAACAAATAAATGGTAGAAAAGGGGATTGCGGAAACATTTCAGTGTTTTCCCGTGAAACGTGAAGCTCATCAGCAGGAAAGTGATCAACGCCCACACTTCTTTGGGATCCCATCCCCAATAGCGTCCCCAGGAAATATTCGCCCAAATGGCGCCGATAAATATGCCTGCGCCCATCAGGAATGTAGCCGGGAACATGAGCAATTCGCTCCGTTCTTTCATTTTTATCAATTGTGCGCGTGCCTGGAATTTTTTCTTCGAACATAGATAGAGGATGCACGAAGTGACACTGTTTAACGCCATGAATCCGCACAATCCGTACGAAGCCATGATCAGCAATACATGGATATTCAGCAGCGGCGATTGCAATACCGGCATCAATGGTGTGATTCGGGGATTCATGATACCGATATGTGCGGTCAACAGCGTAAATCCGGCAAGCAACAAGCTGAAAACGGATATCAGAAAGGGCGATCGTTTCAACAATACGCCGACAAGCAACGCGATCCAGGCGATGAAAAGCAATGTTTCATAACTATTACTCACCGGCAAGCGTCCTGCGATATAGCTGCGCAGGGCGATTCCGGCCGTAAGCAAACAAAATGAACAAACCAACAGGGCGTAAAAGAGTGTTCGCAGTGTTCGCTGAATCCGGCTTCGGGAGGTTGTCAAAAGAAACAGCAAAAGCCCGACGCTGCCGATCGTCAGGCAACTCATGAAAAGCAGGGAGAATAGCGGAATGCGGTTGTTGAGGAGTTCCGCTTTCAGTCGTTCCTCGGAGGGAGCAATTGCGCCGACCGTATTTTGTTGATAGTGCAAAAGCGAAGCCAACAAAGCCGCCGCCTCTTCTTTTTTATCCTGCCGCAGAAATTCCGACATCAAGGGAAAGAAATCTTTCGCAGACAGTTGTCGTATCGCCGCTGCGTCTTCAGGCGATATTTCCGAAGGAGCCAACCAATTGACGCCTTCGCTTGTCCTGATCGGGAACAGTTTGAGCAAGTCGCCGTAGTGCAGCATCGCGATCAGTTGAATCCGCTCGTCCAGCCGGATCACTTCTTTCATGAAGGCGGACTGCTTTTCATTGCGATACATGCTTTTCCGATAATTATCCAGCTTATTGACGCCATCGGCATCGAAGAAGTCAGCCAAGCAAGCCTCGCCCGAAGCATTGATCTGCGCTTTCAGTTCGGGATGTTGTAGTTTGAACATCGGAACTTTCTCCCATTGTTTCGGGAAAAGCATCCACCCCAGCAATACCTGTTCGGGGGTGAGGGATCGGTATTTCGGTTTACCGGTCAATTTCGTCGTAAAATCCATTGCCAAGGTTTGCAACGGACAGATTCGTCCGTGATAATTCACTTTAACGATTGCGAACCTGTCGGCCAGTTCCCGGCTGAGCGTCAAGCCGTCGTCGGTCATCAATGCGGCGGCTTTGCAAGTAAAAGCAGCCAGCGAACCCGCGAGCATCAACACGGCAAAACAAGCCAACCGCTGTTTGCCAACCAGTTGTACAAACCGTTTCCGTTTATCGAACAATATCCATATCATCGACAGAAACAAGAGTCCATAGCCGGAATAGGTGAAGGCGATCCCTGCCGCATCGCTGTTGACGCTGAGCACGGAACCTTTCATGTCTTCATCGAACGAAGACTGATAAAAACGGAATCCCTTGTGTTGAAGGATGTTGTTCATTGAGATTTCTTTTTCGGTCGAAACCTCCGATTTCAGGTCTTTCACTGACACGATACTGATATAATTCAAAGGAGTGGCAGTGCCCGGATAATACTCCACGCGGAATGTTTTCAATTCCAGCGAAAACGGCAAAGGGTTTGTCCGTCCGGATGTTTCGACGATGAAAGTATGCGCCGGAATGCCTTCCCGCAGGTGGATCCAGCCTGTTTGTCCGCAAAAACGGGTAATCATGGCGCCTGCGAGCATCACCAGCAAAGCGCAATGGATGAGGAAGACGGACGGTTTTTTATACACTTTTGTCTGCATGAGATAATAACCGCCGATCAGCGCGAGCCAGAGCCAGAGGAGGTTGAACCATGGCGATCGGTAGAAGACGCGCATCGCGTGCTCGCTGCCGTACAGATGTTCTTGCCAGGTTGCCCAGCCCATGACGATGATCAGCAGCAACAAGATGGCAAAAGCGAAGTATCCGGAGGTCTTCATTCGTTGATTACGGTATGAAGTCCGAGTTCTGCAGCCTTTTGTATCAAGTAATGATAAGCGGCCGTGTATTCGTTCGGGATGATCCCATCGAGGATAGCGTCTTTGATGGCGGTCTTCAGTACGCCTACCGTCCGGTTTGCCGGGAGATCGAACAGACGCATGATTTCATTCCCGTCGATCGGCGGTTGGAAATTACGGATGCGGTCTTTCTCGTCTATCTCCTTGAGTTTGTCTCGTACTAACCGGAAATTCCGCAGGAAGCGTTTCACTTTTTCCGGATTTTTGGAAGTGATATCCGCTTCACACAGCAACATCAGGTCGTCGATATCATCTCCTGCCTCAAACAGCAGTCGACGGATGGCCGAATCTGTCACCTCATCGTCGGACAAGACGATGGGACGCATGTGCAGCGAGACCAGTTTCTCAACATAATTCAATTTGTCGTTCAAAGGGAATTTCAACCTGCGGAAGATAGCCGGAAGCATTTTCATACCGATATAATTATGATTGTGAAAAGTCCAGCCGAGTTTCGGATCGAAACGTTTCACGGCAGGCTTGCCAATGTCGTGAAACAGCGCCGCCCAGCGTAACCAGAGGTTGTCGCTGTTTTTCGCCAAGTTATCCAGCACTTTGAGCGTGTGGCTGAAGATTTCTTTGTGCCCGATTCCTTCTTTGGTTTCAATGCCTTTCAAGGCACATAATTCGGGCAGAATCAACTCCAGCAATTCGGTTTTGTCCAGCAGATCAAATCCGAAGGAGGGGCATGGCGACAATACGATCTTATTTAATTCTTCGGTGATGCGTTCTTTGGAAAGGATCTCGATACGCTGTTTGTTGCGTTTGATTGCATCGAAAGTATCGGGATCGATGAAAAAACCCAGCTGGGAAGCGAATCTCACGGCGCGTAACATGCGCAAAGGGTCGTCGCTGAAAGTGATGTCCGGATCCAAAGGCGTCCGGATGCACAAGTCGTTCAGGTCCTGCAATCCGTTGAAAGGATCTGCCAATTCTCCGAACCGGTTGCTATTGAGGCACAACGCCAGAGTGTTGATTGTAAAGTCCCTGCGGTTTTGGTCGTCTTGCAGTGAGCCGCTAGCCACTTCCGGGTTTCGCGATTCAGGACGGTAGGATTCTTTACGCGCTCCGACAAATTCAATTTCCAGGTTCCGGTATTTCACCTGCGCGGTGCCGTAAGTCTTGAATACCGACAGGCGCGCTTTACTCCCAAACTTGTCGGCGACGGCGTTTGCCAAATCAATGCCGCTGCCGACACAGACGATATCAATGTCTTTTGACGGCCTGTTCAGGAAAATGTCGCGCACATAACCTCCAATGACGAAGGTCTCCAGATTTAACTCGTCTGCTACTTGCGACACAAACCTAAAAACCGGATGGTTCAATTTTTCCAACAATTCAGATTGCTCAATTTCCATTTCATTCATATCAGCTCCACTCCCTCATTCACTTTCAGCCGAATCACCTCAATGTGTTCCATTCCGCTCGACCAGCGGCCTTGGGAGGAGCGAACCTCTCCCTAGATACTTTTCAGGATTTCGCGGTTGTCTCCGAGTATGAGTTTGTTTACGGATTCTTTTTATTTCGCCTTCAAAAATACATATTTATTTCCTACTTTTGCAAAGAGAATAACATTTATTAAATATGAGAAGAGTTGTCTTTACATGTATGACGCTGTTACTGTTTACAATGTGTAACCAGGACAAGAAGCGGGCAGAGGGGATGCTTGCAGAAGCGCAAGCGTATTACGAAAACGGGCAACCGGAAGCTGCCAGAAAAATGCTGGACAGCATGAAAATCGCCCATCCCAAGCAGCCGGAAGTGTTGTTGGAAGGACTGCAATTGATGCGACTGGTAGAACTGCAGGAGCAGGAACGCAACCTCGCTTTTTGCGATAGTATGCTCATCGTCCGGACAGCAGAAATGGAGGCCATGAAGCCGCTTTTTGTGTATGAAAAAGACCCTGAATACGACGATGTCGGCAGATACCTCGACCAACAGCAGGTGTTGGAACGCAATCTGAAACGAAGTTATCTCCGGTCGGGTGTCAACGAACACGGCGAGATGTACCTGGCCAGTGTGTATTATGGTTCAGGCCGCATCCACCACTATCAGTTGAAAGTGACAGCTCCCGACAATACCTACGCTGAAACCGCGGTCATCCCCGAAGACGGCAGCGCCAATTTTGCCTTCGAAGACTTGGGAATGACCACCGAAGTCGTGACGTATCAAAGCGGGAAAGACAATGGGGTGATTTCGTTTATTTATAATCACAAAGACCAGGGTTTGAACGTTGAATTGATCACAAACAAAAAGAATTACCGTTTTGCAATGAATGAAGGCGACCGGAAGTCGCTCATCAAAACATTCGATTTTGCTGCGGTGCTTTCAGACCTCGATCGACTGAATAAAGAACGGCAAAAAGCAGAAAACCGGATCACGTATTTGCAATCAAAGGTTGCTCAATAAAAAATCTCGTGTAACTTTGCATCGTAATATTAATTAAGTAAGAATGATATCAGGGAAAAAAGTCGTTGTTGTCATGCCTGCATACAATGCCGGATTAACGTTGGAAAAGACTTACAAGGAAATTCCATTCGACATCGTGGATGAAATCATCCTGACCGACGATTGCAGTAAAGACAATACTGTAGAAGAAGCCAAACGTCTGGAAATCAACCATATTATACTTCATCTTGCCAATCGGGGGTATGGTGGAAACCAGAAAACGTGCTATAAAAAGGCGTTGGAGATTGGTGCGGACATCGTCATCATGCTTCATCCCGATTACCAGTACACTCCAAAACTCATTCCCTCTATGGCGTATATCATTGCGCAAGGTCTTTATCCGGTGGTTTTTGCTTCCAGAATCCTCGGCAACGGGGCGCTCAAGGGCGGCATGCCGATTGTCAAATACATCGCCAACCGCATCCTGACGGCCATACAAAATCTGTTGATGAATAAAAAGCTGTCAGAATACCACACCGGCTACCGAGCATTCTCGGCGGAAGTGTTGCGCGCTATCGACATCGAAAGCGATTCGGAGGATTTTATTTTCGACAACGAAATGGTGGCGCAGATCTTTTACCAAGGTTACGAGATTGCAGAAGTGACCTGTCCGACAAAATATTTTCCGGAGGCTTCTTCCATCAACCTGTTGCGCAGTGCGATTTATGGGCTTGGCGTCCTGCGGGTTTCTGTCGTCTATCGCTTGTGTAAATGGAAATTGATGAAAAGTAAATTATTTTCTAATAAAAATCGAAAATGAAAACAAAAAAACCACCGACGCCTGTCACGCTTCCGGGCAAACGAAGTAATTACTCAATTTTGATCCTCCTCGGATTTGGGTTGCTCTTCTTATTCACATTCCTGTATATTTTCAATTCTAAGCTAGACCTTAACGGCGACAATTTCAGCTATTTATTGTTGGCAAAGAGTATCGCCAAAGGATTCGGCTATACCGACCTGTATTCTCCGGGCATGACGCCTGCAAGCCATTTCCCGCCGGGATATCCAGCCATCCTGGCCTTTTTCATGTTTTTGAATGTCCATAGCATCTTCTTTTTTAAGATACTGAACGGGCTCTTCTTTCTGGCTTCTGTGTGCCTGTTGTACCTGTTGATGGAAAAATTTACTCAAAACCGCACACTCTCGGCGATCGTTGCCGTATTGATCCTTCTCAACAGTGGTCTGCTGTCGTTCGCAACAATCATCATGTCGGAAATGTCGTACCTGTTTTTTACGTGTCTGGCAATCTATGCCGTCTACCGACTGGGCGATCGGAACGATTTCCTGAAATCGGGCTATTTCTACGTGCTGGTCTGTGCGACTGTGATAACGTATTATATCCGTTCCATCGGGATCGTATTGATGCTGTCGATACTGATATATTACCTGCTACAGAAACGATGGAAGCTTTCGCTGGCTTTTGCAGGTGGATTTTTCCTGCTGTATCTCCCCTGGATCATCCGGAATAAGATCTTGAACCTGGAGGGCCGCTATTTCGGCACCGTCATGACCGTCAACCCCTGGCGACCGGAAGAAGGATCCATCCAGTCGTTCGGGGAATTTTTCCAAAAGATCGTCTCCAATCTCGACGAGACGGTGATCAAAGGCTTTCGCGAGGTGCTTTTCCCTTTTATACATATTGATTACACTGTTCCTTCCGGGCTACCGTCTATCGTCATTACGCTGTGCCTGTTGTCAGTCATCTTTTATGGTATCTGGAAAATCGGACGTTTCCGGATGCTTTTCATTTTCTATCTGCTGGGAAATATCGCCACGTTTTTGTTGTGGCACGGCGGGAACGGTGCGCGCTATGTGCATCCGTTGACACCCTTCCTTGCGTATTTCTTTTTCTGGGGACTCTACCGTTTGCTGATAAGCGTGAAATCGTTTAAACCGGCCGGAAAAATAATTCCCTACCTGTATTTGCTTTTGATTTTCGGCCTGATAACGCCCATCAATGCCTTGCACGAAGTGAATGGAAGGTCGTATCCACCGGCCTATAAAAATTATTTCTCCCTGGCGAAAGAATTCAAGAAACAAAAATTTACGAATCCGCCGACGGTGTGCTGCCGCAAACCGACAATGTTTAGTTATTATTCCGAATGTCAGGCAATCAACTATCTGTATTCACTCGAAACAAATGAGGTGATTCAAAACCTGATTGACAACAATGTCGACTTTGTGGTGCTGGAACAGTTGGGATACGCTTCCACGCCTCGCTACCTGTATCCGGCAATTACCGCCAATCAGGAATTGTTTGAGGTGGTTAAACAGCTCCAAAATCCGGAAACTTACCTGTTGCATTTCAATAGAGAAAAAGCCATCCAGAAACTTTCGGCAGAAAATCCCAACCCCTAATTTCCGACGCTTTATGATCTATCCTCCACCATTGAAAGTCGGCGATGCCGTAGCCATGATTGCTCCTTCGGGAGTCGTTGATCCACAATACACTGATCAGATGTGCCGCATGTTGGAGCGATGGGGACTGCATGTGCTACCCGGTAAGCATCTTTTTTCGGAATACGGCATGTTTGCCGGTACGGCGGAAGAACGGCTGTCGGACTTACAACAGATGCTGGATCATCCGGAAATCAAAGCGATCTTCTGCGCACGCGGAGGATATGGCGCTATTCATTTATTGGATCGTATTGTTTTGGACAATTTTAATAAACACCCCAAATGGGTAGTCGGTTACAGCGACATCACCGTACTCCATTCGCTGCTTTCGACTGCCGGATATTGCAGCCTGCATGCTCCGATGAGTTCACATATCGCTGCAGAGGGTGAAGACGACGAATCGGTTGCGGCATTGAAAAAACTGCTGTTCGGCGAAAAACAGGAATATCACGTCCCCGCCCATCCGTTGAACCGGAACGGTGCATGTCGAGGAAAAATCCGCGGAGGAAACTTGTCGCTGCTTCATGCGCTTCGAGGCACCGCGTTCGACTTGCTGCTCAACGACACCATTCTGTTTGTCGAAGATGTGGATGAAAAACCGTATCGTATCGAGCGGATGATGTACAACCTGAAATTGGGCAAAGTGTTGAAACGCCTCAAGGGATTGATAGTCGGGAAGTTTTCCGGCTACGAGGAGGATCCTTTGATGAAGATGTCGGTTTATGATTCCATCGCGCGGCTTGTTTCGGAATACGATTATCCGGTATGTTTCGATTTTCCCGTGGGGCATACCAAATCCAATTACCCGCTGGTGGAAAACGGGGAAGTGCTGTTGTCGGTAACAAATACCGGCGTAAGATTGAAATATTTGTAGAAACGTCATTTAATTAGCTGAAAAAGAACATGTATCGATATTTTATATTTTTTGTTTTGGCGGTAACGACTTTCGCCGCCTCTTGCGGTCAGACCGGCAAATCGCCGGAATCGAAAAGCCGGATGAAACAACCTGCAGTAGAAGTTCCGCTGTTTAACGCCGATAGCGCATATACCTATACCGCAGAGCAAGTGGCATTCGGTCCGCGTGTTCCAAACACGCCTGCCCATGTCGGATGTGGAAACTACCTGGTCTCTCAATTGAAACGCTTCGGCGCTGCTGTTTTCGAGCAGAATGTCGAACTGACGGCATACGACGGGACGTTACTCAAGGCCAGAAATATCATCGGCTCGTTCCAACCGGAAAATAATAACAGGATCATGCTGTTCGCTCATTGGGACAGCCGTCCTTTTTCCGACCGCGATCCCGATCCTGCCAATTACCATACTCCCATCGATGGGGCGAACGACGGCGCCGGAGCTTGCGCCACACTGCTGGAGATAGCTCGACAGATCGGACAACAACAACCTGCCGTCGGCATCGACATCCTGTTTTTTGATGCGGAAGACTGGGGTGTTCCGGATTTTGACGAAAAAAATCAACATATAAGCAGTTGGTGCCTTGGTTCGGACTTCTGGGCAAGAAACCCGCATAAACAAAACTATACCGCTCGCTATGGCATTCTGCTGGATATGGTGAGCGCCCCGAATGCCCGTTTCATGAAAGAAGGCTATTCCTTGCAATCCGCCCCGGACATCGTTCGCAAAGTGTGGGAAGCCGCCCAGATTCTGGGATACGGATCCTATTTCGTGGCTGCGAACGGGAGTACAATAGAAGACGACCATGTGCATGTCATACGCCATCGGCGAATCCCATGTATCGACATCATCCAATACGATCCGGAGACGGAAAGCGGATTCGGCGCTTATTGGCATACTCAGGACGACGACATGGACCATGTGAGTAAAAAAACGCTCCAAGCCACAGGACAAACTGTGATGTATGTTATTTATCATGAAAAGAATTGACTTATGAAGACAATCAATGAATTACAAGACTCCATTATTGAAGATTTTTCGGTTCTAGATGACTGGATGGATAAATATACCTTGCTGATAGAACTGGGAAATTCGCTCCCGCCATTGGATATCAAATATAAGACTTCCAACAATCTGATCGAAGGGTGCCAAAGCAGAGTCTGGCTTCAGTCCGATCTGATCGATGGAAAAGTCATCTATCAGGCTGAAAGCGATGCCGTGATCGTGAAAGGAATCGTTTCCTTGTTGATCCAGGTATTGTCGGGTCATACACCCGACGAGATCCTCAGCGCCGACCTCTATTTTATAGATCAGATCGGACTGAAAGAACACCTGTCGCCTACCCGTTCCAACGGACTGATTGCCATGTTAAAACAGATGCGGCTCTACGCAATGGTTTTCAAAGAATACAAATGACAAATGCGGAAACTGAAAATCACAGAGCTTAACCGGTTAAGTTGCGAGGAATACCGCACTGTTGCAAAAATTCCGTTGGTGGTGATTTTGGACAATGTACGGAGTTTGCACAATGTGGGATCGGTGTTTCGTACGGCGGATGCTTTCCGTGTGGAACACCTGTATCTGTGTGGAATCACTTCTCCGCCTCCACATCCGGAAATCCATAAAACAGCACTGGGGGCAGAAGATTCGGTCGCATGGACCTATATGAAAAGTACGATGCCGGTGGTTACACAACTGAAAGCGGCCGGATATGGCCTCTGGGGTATAGAACAAGTTGAAGGGAGTCGATCGTTGGAGACATTTCAAAGCGCTTACAAAAAAAATGCGATTATCTTTGGGAATGAGGTGCACGGCATAGCACAAGAAGTGATTGACCAGTGCAACGGCTGCATCGAAATTCCGCAATTCGGCACGAAACATTCGCTGAATGTGTCGGTAGCTTCGGGAATTGTCATCTGGGAGTTGTTCTCACAATACGCCCTCCTCCACCAGCATGATAATCTGTTCGGTTAGAGCGTCTTTCCCCTCCGGATCCCATTCTGTTCGCAGACTGGCGCCAAACAGTCCTGCAAACAAGTTCCAAAATCCCGCACGCAACGGTCCTAAAAAGGCTTTCAATATCTCGTAGGAACTCTGATTACATTCGCGGTCGATCAATTTGATCAGTAATTTCCCCTGAGAAAGGGTCATTTTTTTTAATACCGGGAAATATTCGCGATACAATTCTTTTTCCATCCGTTTGAGATGATCCTGCCGCTCTTTTTCCGTCTGAAAAGTCTGCAAATATTCGTAAGTCTCAATGAGCGTACCATAAATCAACTTGGAAAAAGGCAACACTTTTTTGACGTCGCGAATGAGTTTTCGGTGCTGTTCCAATTCTTTCGAACTTTCAAAGCTGATCCGGGGATATATGACCAGATCAGGCAAGATCATCACCTGTAAACTATCACCCGCTTCCGAATAGCGATGCGGACTACCAGGAGAAACAATGTCCTTGTTTACCTGCGATTTTAATCCTGCAGCAATGCACAGAAAAACAACAGCCAATATATAACCCAAATATTTCATCGCTGCAAAATTATTCGTTTTTATTCAATTTCGTTGCATCTTTTGAATAGTAATTTGCGGAAGCGATACTATCCGCGCGATGCTCCCGAACAGTCCCTACAATACCCAGAAATGAGACACGACACTGCACGCGCTTCATATCCGGCCGGCAACGGGGCGATGACAAGCGGCGCTTCGAGACAGAAAATGTTGTCGCAACAGATGCAGTGAAAATGCAGATGCTCGTCGTTGTGCTTCTCCAGGCTACAGTTGTGACACAGTGCATAGTGGCTCTTGCCGCTTTCGGAGGTGATTTTGTGGAGTATGCCGTCGTCGCAAAAGCCTTGCAGGATGCGATAGATGGTTACGCGGTCGAGCTGACCGGATAACTGCTTCTCGATGTCTTCGTGACATAAAGCGGCATTCGCTTTTTCTAATACACTCATTACCAGTTGCTTCGTTTTGGTATTTCGTTTTTTCTTCTCCATGATTCTTCTTATTTTCTGATTTTTATGCTTTTGGCTGCCAACTGCTGCCAACCGGAACGGTCGGTGAGTCGCACCATGAAATGGTAGTCGCCCGCGTCAATGTCAGCGGGGACGGTGATTTCTACGTTTGCAGTATAGGTGCGGCTGCCAGCGGGGATGGCGTAATCTTGATTGAAAACCCACGCATTGACAGGCGTTTTAGCTGCGTCCGACTCACATTCCTCGCTATCTGTGGAGTGCGAGTGGTGGTCGAAATTGTGGTGGATTTCGATGTTGTAACTGCCCAATTCGATATTGTCGGTAAATTGCGCCCTGAACGTATAACGTTCCCCGCGCTGCAGCTCTGCGCAGTTATGCGGGTAACCGATCTGTATTTCAGGCTTTTGCATGTCTTTCTCGTCTTCCCCGCCACAGGATAAGAGGGCGATAGTGAGGATGGCGGTGAGTATAATTTGATGTTTCATAATTAATTATCCTTTCGCAACAATTTCGAATTCTGCTTCGGCAGTGGCAGTCTGCCCTTCGTGGTCTTTGACGGTCAGGTGCAAGTGATACTCGCCGAGGGGCGCGTCGGCAGGGATGTCAATGTGTTCGTGGAAGTCGGCGTTCTTCAAGTCGTAATACTTGCTGTCGGCGCCGTAGGTTTTATTTATCTCGAAATTGCCGCCTTCTTCCTGGTGAATAACGACGGAGATTTCGGCAATCTTGCCTTCGGCGACGATTTCGGCTTCCAAGTGGAGGTCGTCGCCCGCCGCGATTACGCCTTCCGGCGTGTCGTGGCTGCCTACTTCGGTGATGATTACTGTCGGCTTTGCCGGTGTGTCGTCGTCCTTACCGCACGACGAGAGGGCGAGCGTACTCAAGCCCAAAAGAAACATTGTTCCGAAAAAGAGATTTCTACTCATATATATTTATTTAAAAATCAAATGCTATCATAATCGAAAAATTTCGTCCCGGTTCGGGGACGTCTATCAGGCGGTAATAACTCGTATGGTCGTAATATCGCTTGTCTAAAAGGTTGTTGGCTTGAACGGAGGCGCGAGCAAACCTGACAGGTCTTGGAGACCTGTCAGGTTTAGATAACGCAAATGTTCGCCCCGCTGATAGATTCAGCAGCGCATACCCCGGCGTGGCGTTTTCCGGCGGCACAATCTCGTTTTGCGGCGCAACGGCGCGACAATCTAGTGAGATAAAGCCGTCTTTGCCCGACCATTTTGCGTGAGGCGAATACTTCACCTCAAAAGTTGCACTTGGAGGCGGAGAAAACGGCAAAGTATAACCCCGTTTGTCACCCGAAAGTTGCCTTGCATAGAGATAGTCGCCCGACAAATTCAGTTCCAACTGTTTGATTATATCATAATTAAAATTCATTTCAAAACCCCAGCGAAACACACGGCTTTGCATGTAATGATACATCTGCAAACCCTCGAAGTAGTCTGAAGTGGGGTTAAGATAGATATAATTCGGGAAATAATTTACAAACGCTTCAATTTGTATTTGCAAAGGCAAGGCATGGCCTACCCTTACAATGCCAGCATCCAACTGATAGGACTCTTCGGGACGCAGGTCGGCATTGCCTTTTTCATAGCGAAAAATATGGTAATTCACACCATCAGAGCCGAGTTCTTTGGGTATCGGGGCGCGGAAACTTTTTCCAGCATTCGCCTTGAAAATCCAGTTGGCGTTGGCGTAATTCACTCCCAATGACCATGTCACAGCGTCGAAGCGGAGCGATTGCTTCAGGGCGCGGATTTTATAGTCTTCATTGCCGTCTGCGTCGGGAGTCGTGTACCAATCGCGGTACTCATCCATCGAAGTCGCTATCTTATCGAACCGCAAGCCGCCGATACAAGCCAAATTATCTGCTATTTCCCACCTGTCTAAAACGAAAACGCCGGCAGAGGACGTCCTGAAATCGGGGATGATAAAACCCCAACCCCCGCGCCTGTTGTCCTGATGTTCGCCGTTGACGCCCAGACGAATAGAATGTTTGTCGGCCAGTGTAAACCGCGCCCCAAGGTTTGCAGTCAGCGTGTTTTTGTCGTACTGCCGTTCCAGCGTGCCGGGCGGCGTAGGCATAAAGCCATGCGAAATCGATTCAGCAAACTCACGGCGAAAATTATTTTGAAAAGCGAAATCACATTCAATCGAAAGATTATCAAGACGATATGCGCTGTGGTTTATCGCTTTGAAATGATTGACGGAATGGCTGGGCAAATCCACATCACGACGACTGTGGTCATAGTCGATTTCAGACAATCGCACCTCCAAGCCGTGCGCATTGGCAAAAAATCCGCTTTTGGCATAAACGTCGGACAAATAAAACATTGTGATAAACTGCTCTCCGAGGTATCCGAAATGCAATCCGCCATTCCGCTCGGCGCCCGCAGTGTTTCGCAAACGCCTATCTTTTAGTTTAATATAGTAAGAATAATATTGAATGCTGTCGGCAGGAATTTTGTAGTCGGCATAATCAATGAGAGAGAAATTCGCCTTATACCAGAACCCGTTTTTCCGTCCACCAAGCTGCGCAGCAACACCAAGGGATTCATTGTTAGAGCGTCCGAAAAGTTCTATTTCACCCTCGAGCTGCTGCTGAGGCACATACGAACTGTTGAGGTTTATCACGCCGGCAATGGCTTCCGACCCGTATTGCAACACCCCGGCGCCTTTAACGATTTCCACATAGTCGAGTGCAAATTGGTTTATTTCCAGCCCGTGTTCTTCACCCCACTGCTGCCCCTCGTGTTTGATGCCATTTTCCGCTACAAGCATGCGATTAAACCCCATGCCGCGAATGACCGGTTTCGACTGCCCCGACCCGATAGTCATTGCCTGCACGCCCGGCAGCCGATCCAAACTGTGCATCAGACTCCCCGCAAAATGTTGTTTCAGAAACGACTGCCCCACCTGCACAATACTTTGCGGCGCGCGCAACATTGCCGCCTGACTTCCTTCAGCCTCAACAACAACCTCGTCGAGCGGTACAATCGTGTCGGTCAGATTTTGCGTCTGCAACAAGATAGGACACATCAGCATGATGAATATAAAACATTCACGTCTCATTCAAAAACGAATTAAACAAAATATGACGGTGCAAAGATATAAAACTTTTAATAATGCAACAATGTTGCAATAAAAAAACTGTATATTCAGTATATGCAAGTTGAAAAATCCGTACGACGACTTTCATTTTTACCCCTTTAAATGATTAATAAACTTCGAAAAATCACTACAAATCGGGATTGCACGACATATTTTACGGCCATAACTTTGCAGCTTCAAATAATAAAATTTATGGCTAAAACAGGAATTTTTTATGGTTCATCGGGCGGCAATACTAAGGTGGTCGCCGAGAAGATAGCAACCAAACTCGGGGTTACAAAAGTTGATATTCACGATATTGCGAAAGCAAAAGCCGCCGACCTTGCGGGATACAGCCTGCTGATTTTCGGCACTTCCACTTGGGGGCTGGGCGATTTGCAAGACGACTGGTACGACTTCCTCAAAATACTGCAAGCAGCGGATTTTACCGGCAAAAAGGTCGCGTTATTCGGCTGCGGCGACTCGTCGTCATATCCTGACACTTTTTGCGACGGCATGGGAAAAATCTATGCTGCAATCAGGGACAAGGCGGAAATTATCGGTTCGGTGGATGTCGAAGGTTACTTTTTCGACACATTGGAAGCCGTTGTTGACGGCAAGTTTGTAGGCTTGCCACTTGACGAGGACAACGAATCGAACCTTACCGACCTGCGCATTTCAACTTGGGTAATAGAACTTAAAGCACTGATATGATGAGAGTTTTTAAATGCCGCAGTTGTTTGCGCATACACCTCGAAATAGGGAATACACAAATCCATTTTAATTCACTCCACGACTTGCGAAAGTACTTGGAGACCCTTGACGCGATTGATGCGGACTACTATGCCCGTATCAACCGCGCAAAGGGATTGCGCAAAGTCATCATCCTGCCGCTCAGCGACGACGGCTCAATGCACCTCGGCTT
>JAISUK010000093.1 GCA_031272075.1 Dysgonamonadaceae bacterium | reverse complement strand
AGCTTTATAAACCAATACTTCAAAGAGCGCTTTTTATTATTGTCTGAACCCAGGTTTTCGTAAGATTTATGTGATTTCTATGATTTAAAATCATATTAATAATTCCAATCATATTGAAATCACAGTTCAGACTTAAGAATAACTGCCGTGTCGATTCCAGGACATTGTTCTTTGTCGCCGCGGAGTGAAAATGAAATTAATCCATACTTGGTGCAATGACAGACCAGGCACGGTATATTGATATACTCCGCCCGGTGCATTGACAGACCGCGCGAGGTTGAATAAAATATAAAATAAATTACTTAATTTATCCATCTCGAGTTTATATGTTTATTAATAATACAGCACAAATTCAGTCCCCCTGATACCCCACTGTTTGGCAAAGCACAACCTGCTGTTTCTCCCCCAAATTCAGAGTAGATTTAATCAGCTGCTGGTCGAAGAAGCCGCGGACGACGGTGGTCAAGCCTTCGGAAGCGCAATAGAGGTAGACATTTTGTGCGATGAATCCGCAATCGACGGGCATATCGGCAATTTCTTTATTCATCACGTAGATGAAATTCAGCGGAGCAACGGCCACAAATTCCTGTCTGCCCGCTATCCGACGATGATCGCCTTCGAGTTTCAAAATCAATTTATGTTCCTTTGCGTCATAGAGATAGATTCCGCTTTTTAAGGCAATATAGATCTCAAATTCCTGCTTATTGTTAGCGGAGGGAACGACCCGCATGTTTTCGCGGTTGTAGCCATAAGCCACCCACACCAGGTTGGAGATGGTCTGCATATCCAATGCTTTATCCGAAAAATTGCGATTGGACCTGCGGAGGTTGATCGCTTCCATCAACGGTTTTCCTCCGGTTTTTTGAGGAGTCGGCAACTGTATATCCTGCGCCGAAACAAATTGCATCATACTAACAGCAATTAATAGTAAAACTAATTTATTCATACGTGTAAATATTAAAAGGTAATTATTCTACAAATGTAGAGATATTTTTTTTACTTTTGCACGAATAGAAAAGGTAAATTATGAAACGTAATTTTTTTTTATGCTTATTGTCGTTTTTTTGTCTATTTCCTGAAATATATGCGCTTTCAGACAGCATCCGGATCAGTCTGCTTACGGTATTGCCCCGTTCCAACGAAGTGTATACTGTGTTTGGGCATACGGCGATCAGGATCACCGACGCTTCGGGGAAGCCCGACCTGGTATTCAATTATGGTACATTCGACTCCAGCCGTCCGGGATTCATCCCCAATTTTCTTATCGGCAAATTGGATTATTGCTTGAGCGTAGACGACTACGAATCGTTTTGTTATCACTATACCGCTACCCATTCCACTGTGATAGAGCAAGTATTAGCGCTGTCGGCGGCAGAAAAGGAAAAAATGATCGCATTGTTGTCGGACAACATGTTGCCACAGCATCGCAATTATCGGTACAGTTATTTTTATGACAACTGCGCTACACGTCCACGCAATCTCATCGAACAATGTTGCGACGGGACGCTTATCTACCCCGCATCGCATGCGCGGACGACCTTCAGGACGCTGGTGCATCAATGCACTGACCCCTACTCTCTGTGGTATACCTTTGGCATCGATTTGCTGATCGGCAGCGGCGCCGATTCCATCATTACCAATACCGATGAGCAGTTTTTGTCGGTCAAGCTGATGGAATCACTGGAGAGAACGGGCGTCGCCGTCGCCGGACTGCAAACACCGATTGTCGCTTCTTCTTCCGTGATCATCGACGCCGGCTCGGACAATATTCCGCACAGCACCGGAGCCGGATTCTCCCCGATGTTGGCCGGATGGTGTCTGCTGACGCTCTGTCTGCTGTTATTGTGCAGGCGCTTTTTTCTAAACAAATCCTCCCGTTATTTTTTCAGCGCCTTGTTTTTCATTACAGGATTGGCCGGATGCCTGTTGTTCCTCATTTCGGTGTGCTCTACACATCCCTGCACTTATCCCAATTGGAACTTATTTTGGATACATCCTTTGCAGTTGATTCCCGCCGTCGGATTCCTTTTGAAGAAAACTTATCCGCCTGTTCGCTGGTATCATTGGAGTAATTTTGTACTTTTGTCCTTTCTTTTGTTAGGATGGTCGCTGATTCCACAGCGATTAAACGCGGCTTTTATCCCGTTTATCCTGTGTTTATGGGTGATTTCGGGATATATGTCGATCATAGACGCCAAATTAAGAAAATGAAGAATAGAATTGTACTCTTTTTTATAGCCGTTGCTGCTCACATTTCCGGAGCGACAGCGCAACAACATGCGACAGAGATACCCAAACTGGTCGTGATAATCACCGTTGACCAGTTGCGGGGTGATTATCTGCAATATTTTACCCCCACGTTCGGCGAACGCGGTTTCAAACGGTTATTGAACGAGGGACTTGTATACCATCGCATGCAGTATGATTTCCGGACGGTATCGCAATCGTCTGCGATAGCTACCTTACATACAGGAGCTTATCCTTTTCGTCATGGGATAGCCGCCGATAAAAAATACGATTTCGAACGAGAATTGGAAGTCTCGGTCGTGAACGACACCAGCTACATCGGGAATTATACCTCCGATAATTTATCCCCGCGGGCATTACTGAGTTCCAACATTGCCGATGAGCTTAAGATCGCTTCAGAAGGGAAAAGCGACGTCTATTCCGTTGCCCCTGACGCCCAAGGCGCTCTCCTCTCCGCCGGTCATTATGCGAATGCCGCTTTCTGGCTGGACGACTACAACGGCAAGTGGGCTACCACGACTTATTACAAAGAGATTCCCTGGTACGTAGACCGTTATAATATGTCCGAAGCGCCCGGAAATCATTCCGAAGCATTGTGGACTCCTGCTTTGACGGCATGTCATGCGTTTCCGTATACCAAAAACAAGACCCCCTTTAAGTATGTATTCAACAAAGGAGATAAAAACAAGTATCTGAAAATCAAAGAGTCACCTTTAATCAATGCGGAAATCACTTCATTCGTTTCCAAATTCTTTGAATATGCCGACTTGGGGAAAAGGACGACACCTGACTTGCTGGCAATCACCTACTTTGCCGGCAGCTATAAAGATAAAGGCTACGATGAATACAGCTATGAAATTCAGGATCTTTATTTTCGTCTGGATAAGGAAATCGAACGCCTGCTGAATCTGATCGACGGCTCGGTAGGAATGAAAAATGCCTTGGTGGTGCTGACGTCCACCGGCTATTTTGAGTCGACGACGCCCTCCTACTCCAATTTCAAGCCTTCGGGCGAATTTTATCCGGATCGCTGTACGGCTTTGCTGAATATGTATTTGATGGCCATATACGGCCAGGCAAATTGGGTGAAAGGCTTTTATAACAACCAGATTTATTTGAATCGCAAATACATCGAAGACCAAAAGATTGATTGGTCGACCATTCTACAACAAGCCGCTGACTTCGTGTCATTATTTACCGGTGTGCAGGATGTGACCACTTCAAACGAATACCTGTACGACGAATCGGTGTCTGACCGGAATATTTTCCGGAGGGGCATGGTAAAAAAGATCAGCGGCGACATTTTTATCGAATTACAGCCGGGATGGGTAGTCATGGATGCGCGATACCCCACGCTGAAAAACCGGCAACGCGACGAACTCATCGCTCCGTTGGTGTTTTACGGCAATTCCATTCCGCGACAGCAGATTCACCGCCCTGTCAAAGCGACGGAAGTGGCGCCTACCATTTCCCACATTCTGCGGATTCGTTCGCCGAACGCCTCCAAAGATATTCCTTTGCAAGAATTTTTGAATTAAATTTACCATTGATTAAACGTTTAATTATTATAATACATACACCATGAGTTTTAACGACTTATTATCAAAAATGTTTGGGAATAAATCCCAACGCGACTTAAAAGAAATTGACCCTTATGTCAAAAAAATATTGGAGGCTTATCCGGCTGTTGAAAAATTGTCGAACGACGAATTGCGGGCAAGAACCGATGCTATAAAACAAAACATTCAAGATGCTGTTGCAGAAGATAAAGCGAAAATCACCGCACTCAAGGCAGACATCGAAACGATGGAACTGGAAGACCGGGAAAAAGCTTGGGCGGAAGTTGACAAAATAGAAAAAGAAGTACTCGAAAAATATGAAAAGGCGCTGGAAGAAAACCTTCCCGAAGTCTTCGCTATCGTCAAAGATACCGCTCGGCGATTCACGCAAAACGAAAAGATCATCGTGACTGCGAATGATTTCGATCGCGACCTGGCGACAAAGCACGATTTCGTCACCATCGAAGGCGACAAAGCAGTGTATTTCAATCATTGGGTAGCAGGTGGAAATGAAATCACGTGGGACATGATCCACTACGACGTGCAATTGTTCGGCGGCGTCGTGCTGC
Organism: Dysgonamonadaceae bacterium; assembly: GCA_031272075.1. GTDB lineage: Bacteria > Bacteroidota > Bacteroidia > Bacteroidales > Azobacteroidaceae > BNXB01. The sequence goes on along the minus strand of JAISUK010000093.1, from coordinate 21,693 downwards.
ACAAAGGCAAAATTGCCGAAATGGCGACCGGCGAAGGAAAAACATTGGTGGCAACATTGCCTGTATTCCTGAATGCGCTGACACATAACGGCGTGCACGTGGTGACGGTCAACGACTATCTGTCGAAGCGCGACTCGGAATGGATGGGACCACTCTACATGTTTCATGGTCTTTCGGTGGATTGTATCGACAAACACCAACCCAATTCCGATGCGAGACGTATCGCATACGAAGCGGACATCACTTTCGGCACCAACAACGAATTTGGTTTTGACTACCTGCGCGACAACATGGCCATCAGTCCCAAAGACCTGGTTCAGCGCCCACACAATTACGCCATCGTCGATGAAGTAGACTCCGTGTTGATTGATGACGCCCGTACACCGTTGATCATATCCGGCCCTGTGCCCAAAGGCGAAAATCAATTGTATGAAGAATACCGTGCAAGGGTGGAACATGTTGTGAATGTTCAAAAAAACCTCTGTACGAAATTGTTGGCGGAGGCCAAACAGAAAATCAATTCTTCCGACCAGAAAGAAGTGGATGAAGGATTCAGATTGCTCTTCCGTTCGTATAAAGGAATGCCGAAAAACAAACCATTGATCAAATTTTTGAGCGAACCCGGAATCAAAGTCTCCATGCTGAAAACGGAAGAATACTACATGCAGCAGCAAAATCGGGAAATGCACATCATTACCGACGAATTGTATTTTGTTATTGATGAAAAAAATAATACGATCGAATTGACCGACAAAGGCATTGACTTGTTGACCGGCTCTTCCGACGATCCCCAATTTTTCGTACTGCCCGATATCGGGAACCAGATAGCGGAAATTGAGAATAAAGCATTGACAGAAACAGAAAAACAGGAAAAGAAAGACGAATTGTTGCAGGACTATGCCGTCAAATCCGAACGGGTGCATACGATCAATCAATTGCTTAAGGCCTATTGCTTGTTTGATCGCGATGACGAATACGTAGTGATAGACAACAAAGTCAAGATTGTGGACGAACAGACCGGGCGTATCATGGAAGGCCGCCGTTATTCCGACGGACTGCACCAGGCGATTGAAGCGAAAGAGCGGGTGACTGTGGAAGCTGCAACACAGACTTTCGCTACCATCACGCTGCAAAACTATTTCAGGATGTACCGCAAATTGGCCGGCATGACCGGTACCGCCGAAACGGAAGCCGGTGAATTTTGGGATATCTACAAACTCGATGTCGTCGTTATTCCTACCAACCGTCCGGTGATTCGCAACGATATGAACGACCGGATTTACAAAACGACGCGTGAAAAATATGCTGCCGTCATCGAAGAAATCGTGAAACTGGTCGGTCAGGGACGTCCCGTCCTGGTGGGAACTACCTCTGTGGAAATTTCCGAGTTGTTGAGTCGCATGCTCACGATGCGCAAACTGCCTCACAATGTATTGAACGCCAAACTGCACCAACGAGAAGCGGAGATCGTGGCACAAGCCGGACAGAAAGGAACCGTCACCATCGCCACCAACATGGCCGGTCGAGGCACCGACATCAAGCTCTCTCCCGAAGTCAGGAAGGCCGGCGGACTGGCGATTGTCGGCACCGAACGCCACGATTCGCGCCGTGTCGACAGACAGTTGCGCGGACGTTCCGGTCGCCAGGGAGACCCCGGCTCGTCGGTGTTCTTCATCTCTTTGGAAGACGATCTGATGCGGTTGTTTGCTTCGGAACGCATTGCAGGTGTGATGGACCGCCTGGGATTCAAAGAAGGCGAAATGCTCGAAGCGAAGATGTTGAATAAATCGGTAGAGCGGGCGCAAAAGAAAGTCGAAGAAAACAATTTCGGAATACGTAAACGCTTGCTGGAATACGACGACGTGATGAATTCGCAGCGCGAAGTGGTATACACGCGCCGCCGCCATGCCCTGATGGGTGAACGCATCGGCCTGGATGTTGTAAACATGCTGTACGATACGGCTTCCAACATCAGTGAACAATACAGTGAGTCGGAAGATTTTGAAGGATTGAAATACGAACTGTTCAAGACGATGGCGTTGGAATGTCCAGTCAATGAGGACGAATTTAAATCGCTCAAACAGCACGATTTGACAGAAAAGATCTACGACGCCGCCCTGGATGCTTTCAAACGAAAGACCGACCGGATGGCGCAGGTAGTCAGCCCGGTCATCAAACAGGTCTATGAAGAACAGAGCGGTCGTTATGAAAATATCCTGATTCCAATCACCGACGGAAAACGGATTTTTAATATCAGTTGCAATCTGAAGGAAGCCTACGAAAATGAGAGCAAAGAAGTCGTCAAGACTTTCGAGAAGTCCATTTTGTTACATACCATCGACGATGCCTGGAAAGAGCACCTGCGGGAGATGGACGACCTGCGCCATTCCGTCCAGAATGCGAGTTATGAGAACAAAGACCCGTTGCTGATCTACAAACTCGAATCGTTCGATCTGTTCAAAAAGATGGTCGACGACATGAACCGGAAAGCGGTCTCCATCCTCATGCGCGGCCAAATTCCGGTGCGCGAGCCGGGGAATGTTCGGCAGGCCTCGCCGGAATCCAAAACGGATTACAGCAAATATCGGACACAGAAAGATGAAATCAGCGAGAATCGCCGGATACAGGGAAATGTTGCAGGACGCGATACACGCGAACAGCGAAATGAACCGATACGGGTAGAGAAAACCGTCGGGCGCAACGATCCCTGTCCTTGCGGTAGCGGTAAAAAATATAAGAACTGCCACGGGAAATAATATTTATTTTGAAAGAAGTATGAAATTTGGAATTTTCAGTATCGCCTGTTTGCTTGCTTTCGCTTGCTCTCAACCGGCGAAAGTAAATCTGTCACAGATTGATGCCGAAGAAGCGGCAGGAAACTTTACGAAGGCGACACAATTGATCGACTTGTACATGGCACAAAACGACTTGTCGGAAGAAGTTGTGTATCAATTCAATTGGCGTAAGGAAAAAATGCATCGCATCGCGCTCGACTTCCATGTCACCAAAGAAGCGGCGCTTGAATACATCAGGAAATACTATCCCGATGTCAACGACGACAGTCTTGCACGTTGGGAAGCGGAAAAATCGCTCGAATTCAAGTTGATTGACGGCGAGAAACGGTATTTCGACCGTGGGGCGCCCAACCTGTTTCGCCTCGACAAATATGCCGTTGCCCGCAAGGCGGAAATGACCACCGACACGAAAGATGTGCTGAACGATACGCTGAATCATCATATTCAACGGATCGTTGATAATATCCGAAAACACGGCGGTTCGCAGACAGCGCCCGTCGCGATGAAAATCAAATATTCCGTCACCCTGAAGCCGGATGTGGTGCCCGACGGCGAAACGGTGAGTTGTTGGCTGCCTTTTCCGCGTGAAGACAACCGCCGTCAGTCGGAAGTCAAGCTATTGTCAGTCAACGATTCCAATTATATTGTTTCGCCCAATGACTATCACCACAAGACCGTATACATGCAAAAGACAGCCCGCCAAGGCGAACCGTTGAAGTTTGAAATAACGTTTTCATACCGCGCTGTCGGTGAGTGGTTTGATCCGGAACATGCCGACATCAAACCGTATCGCAAAGAAGAAGCGCTGTATAAGGAATATATCGCTGAGCGCCCGCCACATGTCGTTTTCACCGATTCCATCAAATCGCTGTCGGCAAGGTTGATCGGCGACGAAAAGAACCCGTACCTGATCGCACGGAAAATCTTTGAATATGTCGATATCCGTTATCCGTGGGCAGGGGCGCGCGAATACGCCACGATCGACAACATTCCGCTCTATGTCATGGAAAACGGACATGGCGACTGTGGTCAGGTAACGTTGCTGTTCATTACCCTGGCACGCTACAACGGCATTCCCGCACGTTGGCAAAGCGGCTTCATGCTTCATCCCGGTCGGGTGAATCTGCATGATTGGGGCGAATACTACCTCGAAGGCATCGGCTGGATCCCCGTTGACCAATCTTTCGGGTTGAAAGGTTTTGATGATACTGCGTGCAAATATTTCTATGCAAGCGGGATGGACTCCTACCGAATGGTGGTCAACAACGACTATGCGATGCCGCTGTTTCCGGCCAAAATCTATCCACGGAGCGATGATGTGGATTTTCAACGCGGCGAACTCGAATGGCGCGGCGGCAATCTCTATTACGATAAATGGAAATGGAATATCGAAGTGGAAAAATACGATTACCGTTTTTAGTTGAAAGTAGTGGTTAGTGGTTAGTGGTTCGTAATTCTTTCAAAGCTTTTTCCAAATCTTCGGGCGTATCGATTCCGAGGGTCTCTTCCGTAGTGATGCCTGCTTTGATGACATAGCCGTTTTCAATCCAGCGGAGTTGTTCCAGCGATTCCGCTTTTTCCAGCGCAGACGGCTCCAGCGCAGCAATCTCTTTCAGGATTTCCGAACGATAGGCATAGATTCCGATGTGCTTGTAAAAAACGGTGTACGAACCCCAGTCTGCGATGTCCTTTCCCCTGACATAAGGGATCACCGAACGGCTGAAATAGATCACTTGCCGGTTTTTGTTCAGGATGACTTTCGGAGTGTTGGGATTAAACAGCACCTCCGGTTCGGTGTCTGGTGAGAACGGCTTGACCAGTGTAGCAATTTGCGTCTGCGGATCTTCAAAACAAGACTGCAACAAGCGGATCTGATTTTCGTGAATGAACGGCTCGTCGCCCTGTACGTTGATGATGACATCAAAGGGGCGTCCGATGTGTTCGTACGCTTCACGGCAGCGGTCGGTTCCGCTACGGTGTGTGTCGGAGGTCATGACGACCTTTCCGCTAAACCCTGTTGCCGCATCGAAGATACGTTGATCGTCGGTCGCCACATACACCTCGTCCAGCAACCCCGACACCCGCTCATAGACACGTTGAATCATCGTTTTTCCCAACATATCGGCCAGCGGTTTCCCCGGAAAACGGGTCGAAGCATACCTTGCCGGAATAATTCCCACAAACTTCATGTTATAAATCTTTTAATTTCATGATCTTGTTATGCTCTCCGACAACCCAGACCATATCTCCTTCCATAAATTCCAGGTCAATATCCGGATTCATGATTGAAGAATGCTCGCGCTCAATGCCCACCACCAGGCAATCGTTGTTGTCGCGAATACCGGAATTCTTGATGGTTTTGCCTATCAGTCCCGAACCCGATTCGATCTGGAATTGTTCGATTTTCACGTCCGGCGCTTGCTCTTCGGGTTGCACAATCGTTTCGGCATATTTGCGTCCTTTCTCTTCGAGGTATCGCTGAAAGACGAGCATCTGTTTGTCGGTTCCCAACACGATCAGCTGGTCCATCGGCAATACCCGTTCGTCCCCGCCGGGGATGTTGATTCGTTTGTTGCCGCGAATGATCTTCACGACATTTACACCGCAACGTTGGCGAAAATTCAACTCTTTCAAGGTGAATCCGACGATGGAATAATACTGTTTGATTTCAAAGGTCGCCAAATGCAGGTCTCTCGCCAGCAAATGGTTGACAAAGCGTTGTTTGATCGGTGTGTTGCGTTCCTGGTAGATGCGGCGTTCGTTCAGGTTGTCTTTGAAACGGCGCTCGATAAGTATCGATTGCTTTTTCAGTTGTTTGGAGAAAACAAAAAATGTAAGTACCACCGCAGCGATTGCGATTGTCACGCCCAATTGGGCATTGAAGAGCTGGTTTAGAATAAACACAATCATTCCCATGCAGATCATGATCCGAAAGAGGATCGTAAAAATCAAAGGCCCGCGGTTGATGACGCTGTCATTCCACAGTTTTTCAAATTCGACGGAGTGGTTTTTCTTGATCATAATCGCACGCATGAAAGGGGACAACATCATTAGAATCACCACTGCGATGCCGACATTGGTCCAGATTCCCGGAATTTGTGATTGGATGAGCGGAACCAAATATTGGAACGACAGGAAAATAATCATTACGGAAAGAAGAAAATAGACGATGACCAGTTTCGCCATGGCGGACAACAATTGTTTCCATGTATTTTGCTGATTTACTGGACGAGCTGCCGACGAATCTTTATTGAAAAACTTGTGCCAGGAAGGCGGTACGGTACGCTCAATAAACTTATACGTCGGTTCGGATAAACGGATCAAATAAGGGGTCACAAAGACCGTAATCACCGACACTGCCACGATAATCGGATAAATATGCAGCGCAATCACGCCCAACGACAACCCCAGCCCTGCGATGATAAACGAAAATTCACCGATCTGAGCCAAAGAGAATCCCGATTGCAACGCCACTTTCAATGGCTGGCCTGCAAGCAAAAGCCCGATAGTAGCAAAAATGACCTGTCCGAAAATGACGACTAACGAAATGATCAGGATCGGGAAAATGTATTCGCCGATCACCGACATTTCTATCATCATCCCGACCGAAACGAAAAAAATGGCGCCAAACAGATTTTTGACCGGCAGCAATAAATGTTCGATGCGTTCGGCATCAATGGTCTCAGCAAGGATAGAACCCATGACAAACGCCCCCAGCGCAGAAGAAAAACCGGCTTTCGTAGCCAGAATCACCATGCCCAGACACAGACCGATGGAAACGATCAACAATGTTTCATCGTTCAGGTATTTTTTTATTTTCCGGAGAAAAGTCGGGATGAGGAAGATGCCGGTAATAAACCAAAACAGGAGAAACGCGACCAGTTTGAAAATACTGATCAGCATGTCATATCCGGCAAACTGCTTGCTCACAGCCAGCGTCGAAAGCAATACCATCAACAGTACGGCAAACAGATCTTCCACGATCAAGATGCCCAGCACGATCTCACTGAAGCGCTGGTTGCGCAGCCCCATGTCGCCAAACACCTTGATAATGATCATCGTAGACGACATACACAGCATGGCGCCCAGAAAAAGGCTGTCCATGTGCGACCATCCAAAACCAAGGCCGGTCAAATAGCCCAGGATGATCATCGAAAAGACGATGGTGGTAGTCGCAATGATTGCCGTCACCCCGACATTGATCAGTTTCTTGAAACTAAATTCCAGTCCGAGAGCAAACAACAGGAATATCACGCCGATGTCCGCCCAAATATGGATGTTGGAGGTATCGACCACGGTAGGAGAAAACGCAAAATGCGGCCCTGACAAAATGCCGGCAACAATATAGCCCAACACGACCGGCTGCTTCAACCATTTGAATAATACGGACATAATTGTCGCCGAGATCAAAATGATTGCCAAGTCAGATATTAAAGTAGGAAGTTCTGCCATCTTAATTCATAAAAAGAATGCTCAAAGTTACGAAAAAAACCTTACATTTGTAACTGTCTCAGTAAAAATAGCGAATTAAAAAATGATAATTAACGAAAAATAAATTCATGGTTCAAACTTTCGCCCCTTTTGCTAAACCGTTGTATGTGATGCTGAAACCTATCGGTTCGGTTTGCAATCTCCGTTGTCGGTATTGTTATTATTTGGATAAAAAACATTTCTATCCCGATGAAAAACGCTTTGTGTTGAGCGATGAACTGCTGGAAAAGTTCATACGGCAATACCTCGAATCCCAAACAATGTTTGACGTACTCTTTACCTGGCATGGCGGTGAAGCATTGATGCGCAACATCGATTTTTATAAAAAAGCATTGGCGTTGCAAACACAGTATAAAAACGGAAGATCGATCGACAATTGCATCCAGACGAATGGCACCTTACTCACCGACGACTGGTGCAAATTTTTCAAAGACAACAATTTCCTGGTCGGAATCTCCATCGATGGCCCTCAGCATTGCCACGACAAATACCGGCTGACTGCGGACGGAAGACCTACGTTCGTACAGGTGATGCGGGGACTGAACCTGCTGAAGAAACATGGAGTCGAATACAATATCATGGCTGTCGTGAACGACTACAATGTGGATTATCCGCTCGAATTTTACCAATTTTTCAAAGATACCGACAGTCGGTTTATCCAGTTCGCCCCCATTGTCGAGACCCTCCCCAACGGGCAATTCGCCCCGTGGAATGTGCCTGCAGCCAAGTGGGGTGATTTCCTGACAACATTGTTTGACAAATGGGTCAGGAATGATGTCGGACAGTTTTTTATCCAATATTTCGATTCTACCTTGGCCAATTGGATCGGAGAGCAACCCGGCACCTGCATCCTGGCAAAACAGTGCGGACACGCCGGTGTGATGGAGTTCAACGGAGATGTTTACTGTTGTGATCATTTTGTATTTCCGGAATACAAACTGGGCAATATTCGGACACAATCGTTGACGGAAATGATGTATTCCGATCGACAGCTGCTGTTTGGAGAGAACAAACAAACCGGATTGCCCGAACAATGCAAAAAATGCGAGTACCTGTTTGCTTGCAATGGTGAATGTCCGAAAAACCGAATTATTTCGACCGCTTCCGGCGAGCCGGGCTTGAACTATCTGTGCGAAGGTTATTACAAATATTTCAATCATGTGGCGCCCTACATGGACTTTATGAAGAAAGAACTGCTGGCAAAACGACCGCCGGCGAACATCATGAAAACATTCTCTTAAATTGTATCTGTATTTTTCCTTTTTTCTTATCCGGAAAAACAATACCTTTGCATCACAATTCGATAAGGGTTGATCAAGATAATGAAACGAGCATGATTTTCAAACATCCAAGATATTTTTCTTATATTCTCATTTATGCCTGTATACAACTCTTGTATGGCATGTCGTCGTGCAGTTCGGTCAAATACGTTCCTGACAACGAATACCTGCTTGATAAGGTTCATATACAGTCGAATAATTCGGAATACGGGGTGTTGGAGTTGCGGCCATATATCCGACAATTGCCGAATTACAAGATGTTTGGGCTGAATAAAACCCAACTGCAGGTCTACAATTTATCCGGTAAAAACAACAACCGTTGGATCAACCGCTTTTTGAAGCGGATAGGAGAACCTCCCGTCATCTTTGATTCGTTGTCCGTAGAAAAAACGACCCTGGAATTGAAAAAGTTTTTCTTGAATAAAGGCTATATGGATGTCGAATCGTCCGCAATCATCGAAAAAAATAAGAAAAAAGCCGAAGTCACTTACATCATTCAGCCGAATCGTCCCTACCGGATACAGAATTTTGAAATGGAAATCGAAGATGCGGAAATAAAAGCAGTGCTCGACTCGACAAACCGGACTTCCGATCCGCTGTTGAACGAAAATTCTTCGCTCCGCCGCCCGCTAATCAAACAGGGATTGTTGTTCGACCGAGATCTCTTGGACAAAGAGCGTGAACGACTTACTACGCTGTTGCGCAACCGAGGCTATTATGCTTTTGAAAAAGAGTTCATTTCGTACGAGGCCGACAGTTCCGTCACCGCACACGAAGTCAATCTGAAATTGCTGCTGCACCTCAATCCCGAAATTCTTCCGAGCGGAACCTATATTGAAACTCCGCACAGGAAATATTATTTCAATAAGGTGTATATCTACCTCGATTGCGAACCGTTGGGGATGACCAATCCGGAGCAATATCAGGCAAGCGACAGCATCGTTTTCCGCAATTATACGATCTATTTCCGCGGCAAATCACCCTCGCTGAGCCAATCGGTATTGCTTGGAAACAATTTTTTAGTTCCGGGTCGAGCCTATTCCCAATTGAGGGAAGAAATGACTTATACCGCGTATGGCGCGCTGCAATCCATCGATAATATCAACATCCTGTACGATGAATTTATGCAGAACGATACCGCCTTCCTCGATTGCCACCTGTTGACGATGTCTACAAAAAAACAATCCGTCTCCTTTTCGATTGAAGGGACCAATACTGCCGGTGATTTCGGGATTGCCACCTCTTCCAATTATACGCACCGTAATTTATTCAAGAAATCGGAGACGTTCAATCTGAAGTTGCGTGGCGCGTATGAAGCCATCGACCGGTTCGACAATCCCTATTTTGAAGTCGGCACGGAGACTTCCGTGTCCCTCCCGCGATTTTTGTTCCCGTTCGCCAGCAATGATTTCAAAAGGCGCACCAGGGCTTCGACGGAATTTTCCATCAGCTACAACTACCAGACTCGTCCGGAGTACGACCGTACTTTGTTTTCGAGTGGCCTCCGATACAATTGGAACAAGAACGGGACAGCCATCTCCAATCATCGGTTCGATTTGTTGGACATCAATTATGTGCATATTCCGTATATCGATTCCACCTTTGAAAGCATCCTTCCGCCCAGCGCCCGGCTGTTCGGCTATCGCGATCAGTTCATCGTCGGGATGGGTTATTCATTTTCCCATTCCACTTACGATCCGTCGCACAAACGGCAGAACATCCATACCTTGCGGACAAATATCGAATCGGCGGGGAATTTACTCTACGGATTGAGCAAATTGTTTGATTTCGAGAAAGACAGTCGTGGCGTCTACAGACTGTTCGGCACCTACTACTCCCAATTCATCAAAGGAGATATTGACTATTCAAAAACCATCTACCTGGATAAAAATAATTCGATCGCTTGGCGCATCGGCGGCGGCGTTGGGGTTCCTTACGGCAATACGAAAGAGCTTCCTTTCGAGCGACGCTATTATTCGGGTGGCGCCAACAGCGTCAGGGCATGGTCGGTACGCACATTGGGCCCCGGCAGCTATCATCCGAGCGATTCCACAATCACTTCGTTTTACAACTATTCCGGCGATATCAAATTGGATTTAAACATGGAGTATCGCACCCGTTTTTTCTGGAAACTGGAGACTGCGGTCTTTATCGACGCCGGCAATATTTGGACGATCCGCGAATATGAAGGACAGGAAGGCGGAATGTTTCGTTTGAACTCGTTTTATAAACAGATTGCGATCGGCTATGGTTTGGGATTTCGATTGGATTACGATTTTTTCCTTGTACGTCTGGATATGGGCTGGAAAGCCTACAATCCCGCGCTATCCGGGACAGATCGCTGGACGTTTTTTCATCCGAATTTCACCAACAATTTTGCCTGGCATATTGCTGTCGGTTACCCCTTTTGATAAAATTATTGACAAAAGAACAAAGTTATTGCTAATTTTTCTATAATTTTGTCGCGATTTTTGAAACAAGTTAGTTCATTAAACTTTGAGTTTACAAATAAACATTTTAATTTAACATTTTATTATGGCAAAAGTAACTAAAGAAGCAGCATTGCTATATCATTCTCAAGGCAAACCGGGAAAAATTGAAACCATTCCAACCAAACCCCACAGTACCCAGGCCGACCTCTCGCTCGCCTACTCTCCCGGCGTTGCGGAACCGTGCCTGGAGATCAAGACCAATCCGGAAACGGCTTACGATTATACTTCCAAGGGCAATCTTGTTGCAGTCATCTCCAATGGGACGGCCGTGTTGGGATTGGGCGACATCGGGCCGCTGGCCGGCAAACCCGTCATGGAAGGGAAAGGGCTGTTGTTCAAGATTTTCGCAGGAATTGATGTTTTTGATATCGAAATCGATGAAAAAAATCCCGAATTGTTTATCCAGGCGGTCAAAGCCATCGCGCCCACCTTCGGCGGCATCAACCTGGAAGACATCAAAGCCCCCGAATGTTTTGAGATAGAAAATCGGTTGAAAGCGGAACTCGACATTCCGGTGATGCACGATGACCAACACGGCACCGCCATCATCTCTGCGGCCGGACTGATCAATGCGTTGGAATTGACCGGTAAAAAAATTGAAGAAGCACGCATTGTCGTAAACGGCGCAGGCGCTTCCGCCAGTTCGTGTACCAAACTCTACATCGCACTGGGAGTAAAAAAAGAAAATATCATCATGTGCGACAGCAAGGGTGTGATTTCTGTCCGTCGTACCGATTTGAACGAATCGAAAAAGTTTTTTGCGACCGATAAAGATGTGAATACCCTGGCCGAAGCGATTGTTGGCGCCGACGTATTCCTCGGACTCTCGGTGGCGGATGTGTTGACCGTAGAAATGGTTCAGAGCATGAACGACAATCCGATTGTGTTTGCTTTGGCCAATCCCAATCCGGAAATATCCTACGAAAAAGCGACCGCTTCTCGCAGCGATTTGATTCTGGCTACCGGACGCTCGGATTATCCAAACCAGATCAACAATGTGTTGGGATTTCCCTACATCTTTCGCGGGGCGTTGGACGTGCGCGCTAAAACGATTAACGAAGACATGAAACTGGCTGCTGTCAAGGCGATTGCAGAATTAGCCAAGCAGCCCGTACCCGATGTAGTCAATGCCGCTTATGGCCTTACGCAATTGTCGTTCGGAAAGGATTACATCATCCCCAAAGCGCTTGACCCCCGCCTGCTGACCTGGGTTTCTACGGCAGTAGCCAAAGCAGCGATAGCCTCCGGCGTAGCTCGAAAACAAATCAGCAATTGGGAAGCCTACGAAATACAACTACGGGAATTGATGGGCTATGACAACAAGATTATCCGGCAACTGACGGAAATGGCCAAGAGCAATCCCAAACGGGTTGTGTTCGCAGAAGGCAGCCATGAAAATATGCTGAAAGCGGCGGTAGCGGCGCGCGATGAGGGCATCTGCCATCCCATCCTGCTGGGCAATGACGAGCGTATCGAAAAACTGGCCGCGAAGCTTCAGTTGGAATTGGACGGCATAGAAATCGTCAATCTACGGCATGACCGCGAAGAAGCGCGCCGCGACCGCTATGCGCGCATCCTGTCGGAAAAACGCGCCCGCGAAGGCGCTACCTACGATGAAGCGCGCGACAAGATGTTTGAGCGGAATTATTTCGGGATGATGATGGTGGAAACGGGCGACGCCGATGCTTTCATTACCGGTGTTTATACCAAATATTCCAACACCATCAAGGTGGCGAAAGAAGTCATCGGTATTCGTAACGGGTACAAAAATTTTGCCACCATGCACATCATGACCGGGAAAAAGGGCACCTTCTACCTCTCCGATACATTGATCAACCGACATCCATCGGTCGAGGTTTTGATTGATGTGGCCAATCTGACGCGAGACGCAGTCCGCTTTTTTGCCCAGGAACCGGTCATCGCTATGTTGTCGTATTCCAATTTCGGCGCAGATCAGGAAGGAAGTCCGGCGAGCATCCATGAAGTGGTCAGGGTGATGCAAGAACAGCATCCCAATCTGGCCATCGACGGCGAAATGCAAGTGAACTTCGCATTGGACAAGAATCTGCGCGACCTCAAATATCCTTTCAGCCGCCTGAACGGAAAAGACGTCAACACATTGATATTTCCCAACCTGAGTTCCGCCAATACCGCCCAGCGGCTATTGCAGGAGATGGGTGTAGGCGATATGATCGGACCGATCCAAATCGGATTGAATAAGCCGATTCACTTCACGGATTTCGAGAGTTCCGTTCGCGACATCATCAATATTACCACAGTGGCGGTGATTGATGCCATCGTGCAGGAACGAATCGACAACAAGCGGAAGAAGGGTTGAAAATCCGGATCACAAAGAAAGGCATTTGGATGATTGCGGCTGTCTTGTTGGTTGCAGGCGGCTTGATGTGTATTCCGAATAAATTGTTTGATTCGCCCTACTCTACTGTTGTTTCAGACCGGAATCACGAACTGCTCGGCGCTCGCATCGCCTCTGACAACCAATGGCGTTTTCCGCCTGTCGACACCGTCCCCGCAAAATTCAAGACATGCCTGATTGCATTTGAAGACCGGTATTTTTACTATCACTGGGGTGTAAATCCGGTTTCCATCGCTCGCTCGTTGATACAAAATATCCGGGCAAAACGTATCGTGAGCGGCGCCAGCACCATCACCATGCAAGTCATCCGACTGTCGCGCAAGAAAAAGCGCACTTTCAAGGAAAAATGCCTCGAAATGCTCCTGGCCACGCACTTGGAACTGCGTACTTCCAAAGAAAAGATCCTCGGTTTGTACGCATCGCATGCGCCTTTCGGAGGAAATGTCGTTGGTTTGGAAACGGCTTCGTGGAGGTATTTCGGTCATTCGTCCAACGCGCTTTCGTGGGCGGAAGCGGCTACATTGGCCATTTTGCCGAATGCCCCCGCGCAGATCCATTTATCTCGTAACAGGGCATCGTTGCTTCGCAAACGGAACCGACTGCTTCAATACCTGAAGGAGCAAGGCGTCATCGACGAATCGACGTTCAGCTTGGCGCTGACGGAACCATTGCCCGAAAAACCGCTCCCGTTGCCGCAAATCGCTCCTCACTTGGTGAGTCATTTCTTTCAATACCACAATGGCGAAAATTGTATTTCCACGATTGATAAACGACTGCAAATCCAGGCCGAACAGATCCTCGAACGATGGAATCATCAGTTTTCGGCCAGCGACATCAACAATATCGCCGCAATCATCATCGACGTCGAACGCAATCAGGTGGTGACCTATTGCGGCAATATCAGTTCCGAAAAATACGGTTTTTCAGAGCAGGTCGACATCATTCGCGCTCCGCGTAGCACCGGAAGTATCCTGAAACCGTTTCTGTATTGCGCATTGTTGCAGGAAGGACAATTGTTGCGCGACATGCTTCAGCCTGATATTCCCATCAATATCAACGGGTTTCAACCACAGAATTTCAACCGGCAGTTCGACGGCGCGGTCCCTGCTTCCGAAGCATTGACCCGTTCGCTCAATGTGCCCGCAGTGTATGAACTCCGAAACTACAGCGTTCCGAAATTTTATACTTTTCTTCAAAAAGCGGGAATTTCGACCTTGTCGATGCCTCCTTCGCATTATGGACTCTCGCTCATTTTGGGAGGCGCAGAAGCCTCGCTTTGGGATATTGCGTCTGCCTATACCGACATGGCCAGAACCCTTCGATGCAGAACACGAAATGAAGCCTACAGCAGAAAGCAGCCGGATTTGTTATTGATCTCGCAGGTTACCGACACGACTTCAAGGCAATCGATCTATCACCCCGGCGCAGTTTGGCAAACAATGGAAGTGCTGAAAGAAGTGAATCGTCCAGAGGAGATCGATTGGCGGCACATCCGATCTATGCGGCCTGTGGCATGGAAAACCGGCACCAGTTATGGGTTCAGGGATGCTTGGGCGGTAGGCGTCACACCCCATTATGTGGTGGGAGTATGGACAGGCAATGCCGACGGCATCGGGAAACCCGAATTGACCGGAGCGCGTACTGCCGGTCCAGTGATGTTCGATTTGTTCAATATCCTTCCTCAATCAGCTTGGTTTGCAATCCCTTACAGCGATTTGACGGAAACTGCCGTTTGCCGCGAAAGCGGACACAAAGCGGGAATATACTGCGATCATGTCGATACGGTGTTGTTGTGCAGCGAAGGTTTAAAAACGAATCCATGTCCTTACCACCAGCCGATTTACGTCACCAACGACGAACGATACCGTGTATACCGCAATTGCGCCCTTGATAACGATATTAAACAAGTCAACTGGTTTATTCTTCCTCCGGCATGGGCATGGTATTACAAACAGCAAAACCCGTCGTATCGCAACCTGCCCCCTGTCAAACCCGGCTGCAATTCGGGCAATCTTGAAAAAATGATGCAGTTTATTTACCCACAATCCAATGCGGTAATCACAATTCCGAGGCAACTGGATGGAAGTGAGGGCAAAGTGGTATTTGAGCTTGCGCACAATAACCCGTCGGCGATCGTTTATTGGCATCTGGACGAGGATTTTATCGGCTCTACCGATCATTTTCATCAGATTTCACTGACTCCTTCCCCGGGCAAGCATGTTGTGACTGTGGTTGATGGCGAGGGTAACCGGTTGTCTGTGAAGATTGAAATCAAATAACGGCACGCAGGCAGGAATTATCTTTTTGCAAGATGATATTCCGCAAAGTAATGCAACTGGTCGTACCATGCTTTCCCGAACTTCCGAATCAAGGGATCTTTCAGGAATTGATAAACCCGCACTTGCTTCAATTCGCCCAAAGCAATAGCCGATTTGCAGACACTCCAACGGTGGTAATTCACAGCTCTGAACCGTTGATAGCAGGAAACCCGAATCGGATAGAGATGGCACGAGACCGGCTTGTTGAATGTAATCTTTCCTTCATTGTATGCTTTTTCGAGCGCGCATCGGCAAATTCCATTGTCGTCGTAACAGGTGAAAACACAATCTTTCCCGTCGACGATAGCAGTGACGTATTCGTCGTCGTAATCCAGGCAGGCAAATCCCGATTGCTTGATGATTTTTTTTGCGCTGTCAGATAAATCTTCCCACACAAAAGGGAGCGATTGCTCTATCTGAGGAAGTTCGTCTTTTTCCAATGGAGCGCCTGCCTCTCCTTCCACACAACAAATCCCTTTGCAATGATTCAGATCGCAGAAGAACATTTCTTCTACAATATCCAGGCTGATGACGGTGTCGTTTATTTGAAGCATGTTGGGTAATAAATGTAGAATGTAGAATGTAGAATGTAGAATGTAAAATGAAATGAATTATGGATTGGTGCGAATTGAATCAAGCAGTTGTGTATACACTAAACGCAACGAATCGAAAGCGGCTTTGTTGTCCGCTTTCACCGGTTCGCGCGGCGGTGATTCGATTTTCAGCGGATTGACCGGTTTGTTGTTTTTCCACACGCGGAAATCCAGATGCGGTCCGGTAGAAAGTCCGGTGCTACCGACATATCCGATCAATTGTCCTTGCCGTACATGCTGCCCTACTTTCAATCCCTTGGCAAATCGCGACAGATGGAGGTAGGCCGTCGTATACACGCTGTTGTGACGAATTTTTACTGTATTTCCTCCGCCTCCATTATAACCTTTTTCGACGACAACGCCCTGCCCTATCGACACGACGGGAGTGCCCGCCGGCGCAGCGTAATCCACACCTGTATGTGGACGCACCGTCCTCAGTACCGGATGTTTGCGCGCATAGGAGAAATGCGAGGAGATGCGGGAATACGTCAATGGCGCTTTCAGAAATTCTTTCTTCAAGTTATTCCCTTCCGCATCCCAATAACCGGGGATGCTGTCCTGCACAAAACCGAAAGCCGCAAATTCTTTGTTATTATGCGTAAAAAGTGCCGCGTATATCTCTCCGACGCCGACGAGCGTGGAATCGACATAGATCTCATCGTACAAAACAGTAAACCGGTCGCCTTGCCGAAGTCCGAAAAAATCAATCGTCCAGGCATAGATATCCGACAATTGTAAAGCGACGTTCACGTCAATATCGTTTTCAACGGCCGCATTCCACAAAGAAGTGTTTATCCGGGCGCTGCTGACTTTTTTTCTCAGGTCGATTTCTTTCCGGCCGTTCAGCACGTAAAATGTATCCTGAAAACAAAAAATCGAATAATCGTACGGGCTTTTTTCATATACCCAATACGACAATTTCCGGGTGGAATCGTCCACGGCCGTATAATAAGCTTTGTAGGAATTTCCGGCTTTCAAGTTACGCATATCGAAAACTTCCGGGCGAATTTTGGCAACTTCGGCCACGTCGTTTGCCGTAGCGCCCAGCGAAACGAGCAATCGCGAGAGGACGTCATTTCTTTTTATCTCCGATTTTTCAACAAGTAACGAATCGGGGATAAGCCCGTATTCCATCAGGGGTTCGGGGACATCGACGACCGGTTCTTCTTCGGGTACTTGAGATTTATTTTTTGTAAAAAAGATGATAATTACAAAAAAAATAACTATAATTACCGCGATAATTAAAACAATGCGATTTGATTTCATGTTTTTTTATTATGATAGCCAGTTCTAAATCAAAAAATGGGTAGCAAAGGTATGAAAAAAATTAGATTTTTCATCGGTTTGTTGGTTCTATCCTCGTTTCCGCTATCGGCTCAAAAGGTAGGGTTGGTCTTGAGTGGAGGGGGAGCGAAAGGCGCTGTGCATATCGGCATCATCAAAGCGCTCGAAGACAATGAGATTCCAATTGATTATATTGCAGGGACTTCCATTGGCTCAATTGTTGGAGGTTTGTATGCTGCGGGATATTCTCCCGACGAAATATTGACGCTTTTTTTGTCGGATGACTTTTATTACTGGCAGTCGGGCAAAGTGGAAGAAGATTACTATTATTATTTCAAAGAGCCGCCCAAATCGCCGGAGTTTACCAAATTCATGGTTCCGTTGAGAGATTCCGTCAATCTGCGATCGGTCATCATGCCGAAAAGTTTCATCAATCCGATTCAGATGAATCAGGCGTTCATGGGGCTATTCGCTCAAGCCGGCGCAGTTTGCAATTACGACTTCAACCGGTTGTTTGTCCCTTTCTTATGCGTCGCCTCCGATGTCTACAATAAAAAATCCATCATTTTTCAACAGGGAGATATGGGCGATGCCGTCAGGGCTTCCATGACATTCCCGTTCTTTTTCAAACCGATACAAAAAGACAGTATACCGCTATTCGACGGCGGAATTTACGACAATTTCCCGATCAGACCGATGAAAGAAATATTTAAGCCTGATTTCATCATCGGAAGTTCGGTTGCCAATGTTGCAAAAAAGAAGCCATCCGAGCAGGATTTGTATGAGCAGATCGAAAACATGATCATGCAACAAACGGACTATTCGCTCGGAACGGACGATGGTATCATCCTGGATTTTCAGTTAGACAATGTCAATCTGCTGGATTTCAACCGATCGAGGGAATTGTTTATCATCGGATACAAACGGGGTATGGAAATGAGTGACTCCCTTCGGAAGCACATCGACCGCAGGGCTGACATCACTGAATTGAAAGCAAGAAGAAAAAATTTTCGCCAGCAACTCCCGCCATTGGTTTTCAAAAACATCTACATCAGTGGCATCAATGAGTTGCAGCAAGCCTACGTAAAGAATCAAATTCATCCGCATGATGGAGGTTCGTTTACGATGAAAGCATTCAAAGAATCGTATTTCAAATTGCTGACCGATTCTAAGATCACCGAAATCATCCCGCATGCGCGCTACAATCCTGAGGACAACACTTTCGACCTGTTGCTGGATGTCACCATCAACGACGATATCATGATCGCTTTTGGAGGAAATATTTCTTCGCTCAATGCCAACCAACTCTACCTGGGATTGGGCTACCAAAGTTTGACAAAATATCTGCTGAATTTCAATCTCGACATGCAGGTCGGAAACGCATACAGCGGATTGGTATTTTACGGTCGTGTGGAACCATCGTCGAAGACACCGTTGTATCTGCAAGCGATTTTGACGTATAATGACCGGAAATATTATGAAAGCAACCGCTTATTCATCGACACGGAATTATCGACATTTATCCACCAGACGGAGTCGTACGGCAAGTTTGGAATCGGACTGCCATTTATGAAAAAATCCAGGATTGAAGCCATGATTGGGTATGGCATCCTCAAGGATAAATATTTCCAAAGCAACATGAAGGCTTATTATAATACCACCTTCGACCGGAGTCGGTATGCCTTGTTTTCGTTGGAAGCGTCGATCAAAAAGAATACTTTAAATTACAAACAATATCCGATTGCAGGTCAGGAACATCTGCTTGTTGCAAACTTTGTTTCCGGAAATGAAAAATTTTCTCCCGCAAACAAAATCATGTTAGAAGAAACAGCCAATTATCAGTCGTGGGTGCAGATTAAAGGGAAGATCAACAATTACCTGCGGCTCAATCCGAAATTCAACCTGGGCTACCTGGCGGAAATCATGCTGTCCAGTAAAAACCTGCTCGGCAACTACACCGCATCCGTATTGCAAGCTCCGGCTTTCACTCCGACACCTCACAGCATACTCGTCCTCAACGAATCGTTCAGGGCGAATCAATACCTTGCGGGCGGGGTCACGCCGATCATGAAACTCAATCAAACCATCCACCTTCGGGGCGATTTTGACGTGTTTGTTCCGTTCTATCCCATCAACCGCGATCCGGACGGCATGGCAGTCTACGGGAAGTTTTTTCATCAAATCGCGTATATGGGCGAATTGTCGTTCGTGGTTCAACTCCCGTTCATGTCGATCGGATTTTATGGAAATTATTATGATTTCCCGAAAAACAACTGGAATTTTGGACTCAATATCGGATATTTGATTTTCAGTCCTAAGTTTCTTTGAAAATAAAGTTGTATCTTTACAGCGCATATTTTAACGAAAACTAATGGCTATATTAAGACATCCCATCAGAGAAGCGGAGCGGTATTTGCAGAACGCTCGGCAAATACTCACCGACAGAGCCAAGAAAGACGGCGACTATTATAACGACACGAAGTACGTCCGCATGGCAGGCGATACGGCGTGGAAAGGCGTGCTTATTGCACTTGACGCGGCGCTTGGCGTCAAGAAGAAAATGAAACCCAAGCAGCGTCCCGACGTCCATGATTATCAGCTGGCGTTGCACAACCGTGACAGCAAGATGAACAATGTATTCATTTCGGCATACGAATCATTGCATAAAGCGCTCGGCTACGACGGCAACCCCAATTATATGATTGTTCAGAGTGCATTAACCGACGGTCAGCGTCTCATTGCATGGGCGGACAAGCACTATCACCCCACCCCAGATGAAATCGCCGCTTGGGAACGCAAACCAAACATTTTTCAACGTATTTATTCCTTCTTTTTTCTATAAAACGAGGCGATCTTGCTGTGTGTCAGAGCAATTTCAGTTCCTTGAGAAAATCAGGGATGCACTGTTCGAAATTAACACCAAAACGGATGTCGGTTTTAGCCTCAGCCGTACGCCGAATGCTTGCGGTTGTAAAATTGACCGCGATTTCCGCCGATCGGTGGAGGGAGAAATCATTCAGTAATGCCGAAAGCAAGGCGCTTCCGAACACATCTCCGGTGCCATGATAATAGCCCGGTATCCGTTCCGAGAAAGCATAAGTGACTTCGTTGACGGTGCTGTCGTAGGTGGCGGCGCCCAGATGTGCGTCGTGAAAAAACACGCCTGTCAGCACGATTTTTTTTGGTCCGAGTTGGCTTAATTTTAACAACAATTCTTCGATATATGCTTCGGTATAAGGACCGGGATTGTATTTTTCTTCCACCAGCAAAGAGGCTTCGGTGATGTTCGGAATAATAATATCCGCTTTTTCACACAATTTTTTCATTCCCATAGCAAATTCATGGGAAAAGATGGAATATAATTCCCCGTTATCGGCCATCACAGGGTCTACCATGATCAGGTTGGAGTCGTCTTTGAATGTGCGGAAAAATTCGGTTACAATATCCAATTGCTCGAAAGAGCCTAGAAAACCCGTATAAATGGCATCAAACCGGAGGTCTAAAGATTTCCAGTGCTGGATAAACGGCAGGAGGTCTTCCGTCAAATCGCGGTAAGTAAAACCGGTGAATCCTCCCGTATGTGTCGATAATACAGCCGTCGGCATGACGGCGGTTTCGATTCCTGCGGCAGAAATAATAGGTAAAGCAACGGTCAACGAGCATTTGCCGAATCCGGAAATGTCGTGAATAGCCGCTACACGTTTTTGTCTTTTTATCATCCTGAATAGTTTTTGTAATTTGTTTCAGGGCGCAAAATTAATACTTTTTTCTCAAAGACGGCATACCTCGATTGCGGTATTTTTGGTTTAGCAACGTTCAATAAACTGTATAGCTTTGTGCGAAAATTTTTCAACTATTTACTTGTTAAATGTATTCTAGTAATGATGCACTAATTTTAAAAATAATTTTGTAAGTAATTGATATAAAATATATTACAAGCGTTATTTGATTTTACGATTTGATTTGATAAGTAGTAACTTTGCGGTTTTTAATCTAAAAACAGCGAGATTACTATGCATTCAGGTAAATTTGTTTTTGCACAGGGGCTGGAATTTGTAAGCCG